>JBHELN010000104.1:0-16448 GCA_046263115.1 Pseudonocardiaceae bacterium
ATGTACAACAGGCGTTGCTGCGGCCGGGCAACCCTGCAACGCTGCCGCAGTGAGGCCGGTCAACGCCGCCGCGGGTCCTGCCACCAGCAGGGCCGCGGCCGCTCGAGTGTCGGGATCGAGCAGGGATTCCCGCGGAACCAGCACACCCCAGATCTGCCGGATCCGGCCGTCTGCGCGCAGTCGGTCAACCCTTCGCCGACCGAGGGCTCCACATAACTGCGCGTACGTCCGTGGACCGCGACATTCTTCCGGGAGGCTGAGCATCGTGTGAGCATCCCTGGGCGGACCCGATCGATGCGAACGTCAAATCGGGTAGCTGTGGACAGCCGCCCCCGTGTGGACAAACGTAGACGGCCGAGACCGAGCGGTGCTTGGTACCCGGCGTCCCGCAGGGCGCGACGCACCGCGCACGGAGACGCGACACGCGGGGACGTCAGGGCGCGACACGCGGGCGCGGCGGGGCGTCAGGTCAGGGCGGCCAGGGCGGTGTGCACCATGACTCGGACACCGAGAGGCAGTGCGCGCTCATCGAGATCGAAGGTGGGTTGGTGGATGTCGTGCTGCGCGTCCTCACCCGACCAGACACCGAGGCGGCACATGGAGCCCGGCACGTGCTCAAGGAACCAGGAGAAATCCTCGCCGCCAGCGGACTGCTCGGTCCCCACCACAGCGTCGGCGCCCAGGGCCGCAGCGATAGCGTCTCGGAGCAGCCCGGTGCTGACCGGCTCATTGATCACCGGCGGCACGCCGCGAACATGGCGTAGATCGAAGCCCACCCCGGTGGGGGCCAGCAGGGCGCTGACCAACTCTCGGACCAATGGTTCGAGATCCGCCCAGAGCCGGGGATCCCCGGTACGCAAGGTGCCCCGAACCAGTCCCTCCTGTGGAACGGTGTTGGCGGCCTGACCAGCTTGCACCGCACCCCAGACCAGGACCGTGCCCGAGCGCGGGTCGACGCGCCGCGACAGCAACGACGGCAAGCCGGTGATCACGGTACCGAGCGCGTGCACCAGGTCGGCGGTGAGATGCGGGCGCGAAGTGTGCCCGCCGGGCGAGGACAGCCGCAGCTCCAGCAGGTCAGACGCCGATGTGATCGGTCCTATCCGGGTACCGACCTGACCGACGCGTAACCGGGGCGCGCAATGCAGCGCGAAGATCCTATCCACCTCAGCCACTGCGCCGGCGGCGAGCACATCCAGTGCACCACCGGGCATCACTTCCTCGGCAGGCTGGAAGATCAGCCGAACCCGGCCCGGCAGTGCCGGAGCCGACGCCAACGCCAGCGCGGCACCAATCAGGATCGCGGCGTGTGCGTCGTGCCCGCAGGCGTGCATCACGCCGTCCACGGTTGACGCGAACGGCAGCCCGGTGGCCTCCATCAAGGGCAGCGCGTCGATGTCTGCGCGCAGCGCAACGCACCGCGAACCGGCACCGACGTCGCAGATCAGCCCGGTACCACCGGGCAGCGGAGTGGGTCGCAGGCCTGCGCTGCCGAGGCAGCCGGTGATCAGCGCCGTGGTGGCGTGCTCGGCGTAGGCAAGTTCTGGGTGGGCGTGCACGTGCCTGCGCCAGGCGACCAGGTCGGTCCCGTGTTTGGACAGCCACTCATCCAGCCAGGAAGGGCCACGACCAGCCGCGATGTCCAGCGGCGCATCGGCGGGAGGCAACGGGCTGGGTTGCAGCAGCGTCACAGAACACCTCCGGCGGCAACCGCTCGCTGCGCCAGCCGGGCGCCGGAATCCGGGGCCTTGTTGGTGTATCCCGTATCCACCCCGGTGACGGTCCGTGAGCGGCGCGCACAAATGTCCTGTGACGCCGGATGCACCATCATCGCCATCACCACGTCGCCGAATACCCCCTCTCCAGGAGCTGCACGTTGTCCCCACCCGATTCTTCGGCAGGTGCTTGGATCAACTTGATCGTCAGGTCCCGTGCCCAGGTAGCAGCGCGCAGCGCCAGCGCGTCATACTCCGCACACCACCCGGTGACCCCGTCGCCCGCGCCTTTTTCGGCCCCCATCAGACAGACGACCTTGCCGGCACGGCAGTGCTCAGACGGCGACTTCGGGTTGGCGCGGTACTCACCCCCTGATTCTGCCCGACATGGCCTCCAAATGCCGCCTGTTCTACTGGATCCGCATCCTCAACCGCCCTGATGTCGCCGAGTTCGACACCGGGGTGGTCCGGTCGATCACGAACAACCATGCTGAGGAAACTCGGCGACAGCCAGCGCAGTTAACCGGGCACCCAAGTAGCAGATTCCGTTTGCCGTGCGCCGATCGCTACCTCGAAAGGTGCCAATGACGTCGACATACCGATTCTGATCGCGCCCTGCACGTTTCGAGCATCACCGCGGAAGATGCCGAATGGGACGCTGACTGTGGCTGGGAGACATAAAGTCGGACCGCCTGTCCTCCCGACCATCTATTCCACAGCAGCAGGGTGACGAGTGGAGTTCCGGAGGGCCAGATCGTCGTCAAACTGGTTGGTTCGGCAACGGGCCCAGCACACGGCGTGCCACCTTCCCGGCGCCCGGATTGACACCATCGAGCACGTACGCCCGTCACCGCGTCGGGTGCCAGCCAAAGCGCGCGCCGAATGCGCGTCAGAACGTCTCTGATGGCACGTAGCTACCCCACACGTCGCGCAGCGCGTGGCACACTTCCCCGACGGTGGCCCGCGCGGCCAGCGCTCGCTTCATCGGATACAGCACGTTGCTGCCGACGTCCTTGGCAGCGCGCCGCAGTTCGTCCAAAGCTCGCTCAACTTCAACTGATGATCGCGACGCGCGCAGCGTGGCGAGCCGCTTGCGGGCACTGTCCTCGATCCCCGGGTCCACCCGCAGCGGCTGGTAGGGCTCCTCCGTGTCGAGCCGGTAACGGTTGACTCCGACCACCACCCGATCACCGGAATCGATCTGGAGAGCGGTCTGGTACGCGGTGCGCTCGATCTCCGACTTCTGGAAACCCGCTTCGATGGCGCGCACGGCGCCGCCCAGTTCATCCACCTTGCCGATCAAGGCGACCGCGGCGGCCTCGATCTCGTCGGTCATCGCCTCGACCGCGTAGGAGCCGGCGAGGGGATCCACCGTGGCGGTCAGATCGGTCTCGTGAGCCAGCACCTGCTGGGTTCGCAGGGCCAACCGGGCGGCCTTCTCGGTGGGCAGCGCGATCGCCTCGTCGTAGGCGTTGGTGTGCAGCGACTGCGCTCCACCGAAGATCGCGGCGATGGCCTGCGCGGTGACCCTGACCAGGTTGACCTCGGGCTGCTGCGCGGTCAGTTGCACCCCGGCGGTCTGCGCGTGGAAGCGCAGCATCAGCGACTTCGGATTCCGCGCGCCGAAGCGCTCGGCCATCATGCGGGCCCAGATGCGCCGGGTGGCCCGGAACTTCGCCACTTCCTCCAGCAGCGTGGTGCGGGCGACGAAAAAGAATGACAATCTCGGGGCAAACTCGTCAACGGCCATCCCGGCGTCCAACGCGGCTTGCACATATTGCGCCCCGTTGGCCAATGTGAAAGCGATCTCCTGCACCGGGTTCGCGCCCGCCTCGGCCATGTGATAACCCGAGATCGAAATGGTGTTCCAGCGCGGGATCTCCACCTTGCAATACGCGAAAATGTCCGAGGTGAGCCGCAGAGAATGCGCCGGCGGATAGATATAGGTACCCCGCGCGATGTATTGCTTGAGTACGTCGTTCTGAACCGTGCCGGTCAGTTTGGAGCCCGGCACCCCCTGCTCCTCACCCACCAGTTGATACAGCAACAACAAGACGCCGGCCGGCGCGTTTATCGTCATCGAGGTGGAGACCTCGTCCAGCGGGATTCCGTTGAACAGGGTCCGCATGTCCTCGACCGAGTCGATGGCCACACCGACCTTGCCGACCTCGCCGTGCGCGATCGGCTCGTCGGAGTCGTAACCCATCTGGGTGGGCAGGTCGAAAGCCACCGAGAGGCCGGTCTGCCCGGCCCGCCGCAGCTGGTGATAGCGCGCGTTGGACTCGGTGGCGGTGCCGTAGCCGGCGTACTGGCGCATCGTCCACGGACGCTGGGTGTACATGGTCGGGTACACGCCCCGGGTGAACGGGAACTGCCCGGGCTCGCCCAGCCGCTCAGCCAGCCCGTCCGCAACGTCGTGCGCGCGGTACACCGGCTTGACCGGGAATCCCGACTCCGCTGATCTGTCCACCATGTTCATCATGCCCACAGTTGGGCAGACACGGGCATCATGGGCCCGTGACCAACCCCGCGCCTCGCTTGGTTGCGGGCCGCTACCGGCTCGACGCGGTGCTGGGCCGCGGCACCATGGGAACGGTGTGGTCGGCACACGACGAGGTGCTCGGGCGGCCGGTCGCCATCAAGGAGGTGCTGCTGCCACCGGGCATCCCCGACGCCGAGGCAGACGCGTTGCGGGAGCGTTCGTTACGGGAGGCGCGGGCAATCGCGGCACTGTCGCACCCCAATGTGGTGACGCTCTACGACGTCGCCCGGGAGGGCTCCGCGCCATTCGTGGTGATGGAGCTGGTGGCTTCGCGCAGCCTGGCCGAGCTGACCCGCGACGGCCCGCTGCCGCCGCAGCAAGTGGCCGCGATCGGGGCCGCGGTGGCGGCGGCGCTGCAGGCGGCGCATGCCGCGGGTATCACCCACCGGGACGTCAAGCCCGGCAATGTGCTGGTCGCTCATGACGGCCGGATCAAGCTCACCGACTTCGGGATCGCCCGCAACCCGGCCGATCAGACGTTGACCGCGACCGGCCTGATGCTGGGTTCGCCTGCCTACATCGCTCCCGAGATCGCCTCCGGCGGCCCGGTCAACCCGGCATCAGACCTGTGGGGACTCGGCGCGACGTTGTTCGCCGCGGTCGAGGGCCGGCCTCCCTACGACGCTGGCACCGCGATGGCGACCGTCGCCGCGGTGGTGCAAGACGAGGTGCCCAAAACGTCGTGTTCGGGACCGCTGGCCGAAGTGATCAGCGGCTTGATGGTCAAGGATCCCACGCGGCGGCTACCGCTGTCCCAGGTACGCCGGCTGCTGGGCGCCCCCCCGGAGCCGGCTCAGCGGACCGCTTCCCCGTCCGTGGCGGTCCCCGTCCCTGCCGTCACCGCGACACCAGCATCGGAGACGCCGGCCCAGCGCAGCGCCCGGCTCGCGACTGACCCGGGACCGCTGCCCTTTGCCGTGCCCTCCCATGCCGCTGCGCCCGCCGCCAGGCACGGGCGGGAGCGCGCCGGCACCGGGCGCCGGGCGGTCCTCTGGACGCTGGCTGTACTGCTGTTTCTGGTCACCGCAACCACCGGTTTCGGGGCCGCGCGGATCGCCAGTGGCCGGTCCGCGCTGCCTCACCTGGCAGACCCGGCCGCGCTGGGCGCGAGTCCCGACGACCCGGTGCTCAGGCCCCTGGTCGTCCAGGTCGGCGAGCTGCCCGGGATCCGCCCGACGCAGTTCACCCTCAGCGTGCCGCAAGGCTGGCCTCAATTCCTCGAGCAGCGCACACTCGGCGACAACTCCAGCACCGTGACGCGTTTCGTGTCACCGGACGGCTCGGAGGTCATCGCTGTGGAGCGGGTCATCGGCGCGCTGTCGGGCGGCCCCGCCGTGGACGCTGACCAGTATCTGAGCAGCTACCTGAGCAAGCTGGCCCAGGGCTTGCCGCAGCTCGTGGAGACCCAGCGGCAGCGCTTGTCCCGCGGTGCGCTGGAGGCGACCTTCCGGACTCAGGAGGGTGGCGAGCTGCGGCGCACCACGTACCTGCGGATGATGCCGGCCAATCCGGACTTGTGGATGATCTCGGTCACGGTGCCGACCGAACGGGAAGGCGCCGGCCGCATGAAGCTTTTCGAACCTGTAACCGCAGCTTTCACTCCTGGCCGATAGCTCTGCTCGCCAGGCCCCACCACCGGGGTCGGGGGACGTTCCGGGCACTGAGAGGGGTCCGTGAGCGCGGTATGGACAGCGAAGGGGTGTCTAGGCTACTTAACGTGACCGACCCGGCCCAGGTGGCGCGAGACGCAGCAGCGGTTCTGGCCGAGCGCAGCGGGATAGCCGCGCATGACATCGCCGTGGTGTTGGGCAGCGGCTGGCGCCCAGCGGCCGATGAGCTGGGCGCACCCACCATCGAAATCCCGTTCAGCACGCTGCCCGGTTTCGCCACACCGCAGGTTGTCGGGCATGCCGGCATGGTGCGGTCGGTGCAGCTGGGTGAGCGTCGCGTCTTGGTGCTGCTCGGCCGCACACACAGCTACGAGGGCTACGGCGTGGCCCAGGTGGTCCACGGAGTCCGCACTGCATGCGCAGCGGGTGCACGGGTGGTGGTGCTCACCAACGCCGCCGGCGGTATCGCCGGCGGCCTCGAAGTCGGTCAAGCGGTACTGATATCCGACCATCTCAACCTCACCGCGACCTCTCCGCTGGTCGGCCCCCGGTACGTCGACCTCACCGACACCTACGCTCCCCGGCTGCGGGCGCTGGCCCGGGAGATCGACCCGACGCTGGTCGAGGGCGTCTACGCCGGGGTGCCGGGTCCGCACTTCGAGACGCCGGCGGAGATTCGCATGCTGCGCACCATGGGTGCCGACCTGGTGGGGATGTCCACCGTGCTGGAGGCCATCGCCGCCCGCGTCGAGGGCGCCGAGGTGTTGGGGATCTCGCTGGTCACCAACCTCGCCGCCGGCGTACAAGCAGCCCCCCTCAACATCCCCGACATGCTCGCCGCCGCTACCAAAGCCGCCACCCGGATGGGCGCCTTGCTCGGCGACCTGATCACCCGCATGTGAGCACAGTCCCGCGCTTGGCGAGATCACGATGAATTACTTCGCCTCCGCACGAGTGGACGAGCAGGCGGCACAGAATGGGATGTGACGTCATGGGGCTTGGCGCGAGCGGCGGCCGCCAGGACCCGTGGAGCGAACAGCGCTGCGGGTCGAGCCAGCATGCCGAACACCTGGAGGTAGATCTCGGCGATGCGGAGATCCTGGATCGCCGCTGGCAGCAGCCAGTCGAGATAACGGTGCATCAACCGGGTCGCGGCGTTGACATTCATCCCGGTGGTGGTCGGGAAGCGCAGGTCTTCCCCGGTCGAGAGCATCCACGGGTCGGCGTTGCGGCGGGCCAGCCGTCGCTGGAACCGTCGGGCCAACCCGTCGAGGTTGCCGGCGCGATGCTGATTCTGCTGCGCGCGCAGGCACGCGTCCAAGGTTTCAGCGGCGATAGCGGCGGTGGTGATGCCCTGGCCGTAGACGGGATTGAAGGCACACACCGCGTCGCCCAGGACAACGAAGCACTCCGGCTGATGTGCCATGCGCTCGTAGTGACGCAGCCGGTTGGCGGTGCCGCGGTAGGCGCGGATCGGGGTGACCGGCTCGGCGGCCGCGAGCACGTCAGCGATGATCGGATGCCGCAGACTGCGGATGAAGGCGGCGAAGCCTTCCTCATCGGTCGGTGGATGCTGGCCCGCGGCGCCCGCCAGCCCCAGCATCCACTGGCCGTCTTCGATCGGCAGGAGATACCCGGTGCGCGGCATCGACGGCGGCTTGGAGGTGAGCAGTACCGCCTCCCAGTCCGCACTGAAATTCGGCGGGATCCGGTAGATCCGGGAGGCATAGCCGACATTCGGGTCGACCCGCGTTGTGGTGGGCGTCGGGTAGCCCGCTTCGGAGAGCCAGACCGGAGCCCGGGAGCCACGCCCGCTGGCGTCGACCACCAGGTCGGCGGCCAGTTCCCGAGTGCTTGCGATGTCACTGAGGCGACGCAGCACCGTTCCGGTGACCTGCCGGCGGTCGGGGGAAGTGCATAGCGAGGTCACGTCGTGGCCGTCGAGGATCGTTACGCTCGGCAGGTCGCGCCCCCGCTGGCGCAGCACACCTTCGAAGAGCGGCCGGCTCGCCGAGTGCAGCGGCCACCCTGTGGGCCGCCGGTCCAGCCAACCTGCCGGTGTGAGCACTAGCGCGTCGAGGGGTATCCGGAGGGCCACCGCACCGGCCGCCTCCAGCTCGCGGCTGTATCCGGGGAACAGCCGCTCGATGATCTGCTCACCTCGGGGCATCATGACATGCTGCATGCGTCCCTGCGGAACGCCTTTGCGGGCCCGCATCTCCGGCGGCAGCTGATCGCGCTCAATGAGAGTGACCCGCTCGAAGTGGTTGGCGAGCACCCGTGCAGCCAGCAGACCGGCCATACCACCGCCGATCACCGCGGCGTGCCCACCGATGCTGCTGCTATGGCGAGCCGCGCCGGGATCAGGCCACCGGCTCATGACCCCTCCCGACTCGAACACTGTTATAGAACAGCGTTTGCGATACTGTTGTCGCGTGGCCCGACCGAAACTGCACGACCAGGTGCTGCGGCTCCGCCTGCTCGACACCGCAGCCGCGCTGCTCAGCTCCGAGGGTCCGGACGCATTGAGCCTACGCAGGCTGTCCGCCGAAGCAGGCACCTCGACCAGCGCGGTCTACGCCCTGTTCGGCGGTAAACCAGGAATCCTCCGAGCGCTGTTCATCGAGGCGTTCACCAGGTTCGGGGCCCATCTGGACAAGGTAAAGCCCTCCGACGACCCGCTGACCGACCTGCTCGCACTCGGCCACGCCTACCGGGGCGGCGCGCAGGCCGACCCGCACCTGTACGCGGTGATGTTCGGATCGCCGGTACCCGGCTTTGAACCCGCGCCGCAGGACTACGCGCACGCCGAAACCACCTTCATCCCGCTGCTCGATACGGTGCGCCGGGCGATAGCGGCGGGCCTGCTCCGCGACGCCGACCCCGGCCTCATCGCCACCGCACTGTGGGCCAACGTGCACGGCCTGGTGTCGTTGGAACTCCGCGGCGCGATGCCGGCGGGCGCGGTAGCGCCCGGCGAGCTGTTCGAGGCCGCGATCCGCGCCAACCTGGACGGCTGGCAGTAACGCCATGAGGGATTACGCCGCCCTGTACCGGGAGTCTCGGGGGCGCATCGCCGCGCTGGTGCGCGAGGCCAGCGACGAACAACGAGCCCGGCTCGTGCCCGGCTGTCCGAAATGGACCGTCAGTGACACAGTGGCGCATCTGGCCGCCGTGGCGGTCGACGCGCTTGCCGGCTATTCCGTCCCGACCATTTCCGCGGACGAGCACACCGCCGTCCAGGTCGAGCAACGCCGGGGCCGCCCCCTCGAGGAGGTGCTCGGCGAATGGGACATTGCCGCCGGGCGGATTGAACAAGCTCTCGCAGCGCAGCGAATGAGTCCCCTGCTCGTACATGACGTGCTCACTCACGAGGCCGATATCCGTGGCGCGTTAGGTGCTGGACGGCCTCCTGAGACGGCGTGGAGCATGTGCCTGAAGATGGCCTCCTCTACCGTCCTGTCAGATCGGCTCGGCCATCTGGGTCGACTCACGATCATCGCCGGCGACCACCGCTTCACAGCGGGCACCGGCGAGCCCGCGACCACGCTCGACGTGGACCCCTACGAGTTGTGGCGGTCGCTGTTAGGCCGGCGGAGCCGGGCCCAGATGGCCGCGTGGAAGTGGTCTGGCGACCCTGAGCCCTACGTGCAGGCGATGCCCGTCCTGGTCCCACCGAAGTGCCCCTTTCCGAACCTCCGGGCCGGTAAGCGCTCGGGATCGGCGTCCGGTGCATAACATTGTTACGCCCTCACGAGCAGGCATGGGCTGCGGCTACGCTGCGCCCCATGGCTGCTGACATTGTGCCGATCGAGCTGTCGGTGACCGCCGGTGATCTGGTGACGCTGTGGGCGCCGCGCTGGCGTGAGGACGGCGAGGAGTGGGAAGCGTTCCTCGGCGACGACGAGAACCTGTTCGCCTTCACTGATGTCGCGGCATTGGTCGCTTTCGTGCGCACCGCCGCTGAGCACGACCTCATCGACCATCCGGCCTGGTCGCTGGTGCCGCGGTTGCCCGCAGCGGACCTCCGGCCTGCCGACTCGCACCGCTATGACCTGGTCGGAGTGCCTGAGCTGGTGGCGCAGCCGCCAGACACCTGGGTGATCGGGGAACTCGCCGACGTGGTGTCGATCGTGCGCTCGCTCGCCGAGGTGTGCGGCCTGGACAAGGTGCATCAGGTACTCGACTGCACTCCCGGGTTCGCCATGCTCGCCGGAGGCACGCTGGCCTTCGGTGGCCGCGACGGTGCGCGGCAGTGGGATGCGTTGTGCGAGGTGATAGCGCAACGGTGGGACGAGGTCCTCGACGCCGTCGACGCCATGGTGCGTAGTCCCGATGTCGACACCCGAGCACTGGAGGCCGCCGCAACTGAACTGTCCGAATCGGACACCGCCGAGGCCGGCGCCGAGCAGCAGGCCGATCCGGCCGCGAGCGCCACTCACACCGTGGACGATCCCGCGCTGGCGTTCTGGTCAGAGGTGGGCATCGACCCGATCCGGATCATCAGCGATCTGGGTGATCACTACACGCTGCGCTGCTACGTCGACGACATCGCGGTATTCCTGGGCCGCAACGGGCGCATCGACGCCTTCACCTCGCCACGTGCGCTGACCCGGTATCTCCTCGAACACCCTCGGGGCCACGATCTCGACGTGGTATCCACCTGGCCACAGGTCACCAAACGGGCGGCCGACCGTGAGCTGGTGGTGGCGGTCGACGTGGGCAACAGCTACGTGCTGGCCGGATTGGCCGACGACCTGGCCGGGGGTCCTGAAACGGTGGATCCCGGCCAGCTCGAACTGGCCGTCGAACTGATCACCGACGCCGAGCAGTGGGCCGGCTCGGATGCCGCGGACAAGGCGCTGGCCGGTTCCGAGCCGCTGGGTTGGCTGGTTTCCTTCCTGCTGCGGCCAGACCCCACCCGGCTGGCACCCAGCCCGCCCTTCGACGCCGAAGTGGCGGCGTGGCGGCTCCTCGTCGCGGGTTTCGAGGACCGGCTGCAGGTGCATTGACGCCCCGATAGTGCCTAAAAAGGACATCGCGGCGCCGACTGCGTAGGGTGGTCTCCCGGTTGCAGGCAGCCCCGGCAGCCTAGCTAGGATCCGCGCGTCGGTCCGCCCCCTAGCGAAGGCGAAGCCCGTGAACAACAACTCATCGACCCAATCCTTCGATCGGATGCGCAGCATGCTGGTGCGCGCCGCCGAAATCCGCGACAGTGAGCAGCAGCAGATCTTCGACGCGCTCGACGAGATCCACGCCCGGTTGGCTCCGCTGGAGTCGCTGGGCTCGGTCCGCAAGAGGCTCTCGGAGATGCCGGATCGCACCGAGGTCGGCGTGCTCGCCGCCCGAGTCGATCAGGCGCTGTCCAAGCTCGACGGGCAGGACAGCGCGGTCGCCGCGTTGAGCCGTGCCGTCGAGTCGATCGCGGACAAGCTGGCCAAGCCGTTCGCGGAGCTCGGCGGGCGACTGGACGGGATGGCGGGGCGGTTCGAAGGCGTCGCCGGGCGGATGGACGGGTTGGAGGACCGGATCGCCGGGCTGCACAAGCGCATCGACGACATGGATCACCACCTGGATCGGCAGGATGCGAAGGTCGACGGGTTGCCCGCCGCCGTGCACGGGCCGGTTCGAGATCAGATCGGTGCCACCGAGACCGGGTTCCGCAGCCGGCTGGACGAGGTGGACAAGGAAGTGCAGGAGTCACTGGCGGGCGCCATGGAATCACTCACCCAGCGGCTGGACACGCTGTCCAACCGGCTGAATGTCATCGAGGAGGGCGTCGTCGGGCGCATCGGCTCGATCACCGAGCGGTTGGGAGCCTTGGATGGCGCGCTGGCGCACCGCCCCGACGTCGACTCGCTGTTCGGCCTGATCCGGCGGGCGAACGAAGAGTCCGAGCTGCGCTACACCGCGCAGCTGGACGAGGCGATGGCCACCTTTGCCGAGATCATCATGGGTGGTACGGGTCCGGCTGCGCTGCCTGCCACCTCACCGCCGCCGCCTCGACCCGCCCAGCGCCGCACCCGAGCCCGGCAGGCAAAGCCCGCCGAGGACGCTGGCGACGCCGCTGAGGGCGTTGCCTCGTAAGCACGCATCCGGTGTTATGAAGCTGTAGACACTCAGAAGTCGAAGGCATCCGGTAGCAGCTCGCTTATCGAGCGGATGCCCTGCGGGGTGTCCAGCAGGCAGCTAGGACCGCCGAGCTCGTGGAGGATCTGACGGCAACGCCCGCACGGCATCAGCAACTCGCCAGTGCCCGAGCGGCAGGCAACCGCTACGAAGTCGCCGCCGCCCGACAGCCGTAACTGGCCAGCCATCGTGCATTCCGCGCACAGCGACAGACCGTAGGAGGCATTCTCGACATTGCAACCGGTCACCGTGCGGCCGTCATCGCAGAGCGCCGCCGCGCCCACCCGTAACTGGGAGTACGGGCAGTAGGCGAGCGCCGCGGCCTGTACCGCGGCAGACCGCAACGCGGCCCAGTCGACGTCCCGGTCGATGTCAATGTTCATGTCGCGAGCATCCCCTACTGGGTCGCCACCGCCCGGCCAGCTAGCCTTTATTCGGTGCGGATGGTCCACTTCCGAGTCTTGCTGCCGCTGATCGCTGCCTTGGCTGTGGTTGCCGCACTAGACACGATGCCTGCGCTAGGAACGGCAGCGACGGCCGGGCAACCGGCGTGTTCGCCACAGATCGCCCCACCCCCGCCGGTCGACTCGTCCGAGGTACCCAAACCGAGCGCGGCCGCGCCCCCGCCGATGTCAATGCCCCACTCCCCGGTGGGCGGTCCGCGGATGGGCGAGTGCGGGCTGGTGTTACCCGATGCGCCCACCGCGCCTGATCCACCGGCGGGAATCAACGCAACGTCCTGGCTGATCGCCGATGCGGATACCGGTGAGGTGCTCGCCGCCAAGGATCCGCACGCGCGCAACCGCCCGGCATCGACGTTGAAACTGCTGACCGCCCTGCTGGCCGTCGATCAGCTTCCGGCTGACCGGGTGGTGGTCGGCACCCAGGCCGACGCCAACCAGGACGGCAGCCGGGTCGGCATTGGCCCCGGCGGCCGCTACACCGTCCGGCAGCTGCTCACCGGCCTGCTGCTGGCTTCCGGTAATGACGCCGCACACGCCCTGGCGGACCAGTTGGGCGGGGTATCGACAACCGTCAGGCAAATGAACGAGTTGGCCGCCAAACTGGGAGCACTGGACACCCGCGCCGCTACCCCGTCCGGATTGGACGGCCCAGGAATGAGCGCGTCAGCCTACGACCTGGCGTTGGCGTTTCGCCAGGTGCTCAGCCGTCCGCTGCTGGTCGAGCTGCTGGGCACCCGGCAGGCCGATTTCCCCGGTTTCGGTGATCGCCCTGGCTTCGTGGTCAGCAATGACAACAAGTTGCTCAGGAGCTATCCCGGCGCGCTGGGCGGCAAGACCGGGTTCACCGACGACGCCCGGCACACTCAACTCGACGCCGCCCAGCGCGGCGGACGCCGCCTGATGGTGGTGCTGATGCGCGGTGAGCAACGTCCGGTGTCGATGTCCGAGCAGGCAGCAAGGCTGCTCGACTACGGGTTTGCACTGCCCGCCGGCCACCCGGTCGGCAAGCTGGTGGATGGTGCCCCGCCCGAGACTGCCGGGGCGGCGCCTCCCGAGTCCCAACCTGCCCCGCCGCAGGTGCGAGCCCACGCCGCAGCGCAAAACTGGCCAGGTGAATCCGGGGCGCTGCTCCCGGTGCTGCTGTGGGTCGGTCTGGCGGTCACCGTCCTTGGCGTACTGCTCGCCCTGACCGCCCGCCAGCGGCACCGCTGAGGTGCGGCTGCGACGGCGGTGATCGTTCAGCTCGCCGGGCTGCCCGGCAGTGGTAAGAGCTCGCTGGCCACCGAACTCGTCCGCCGGCTGGGTAACCGTGCACTGCTACTGGACAAGGACCACATCAGGCACGCACTGTTCGGTGCCGAGCACACGCTTTACACCCGAGAACAGGACGACTTCTGCGTGGTCATGATGTTGCGGACCGCCGCATGGCAGCTTCGCCACACGCCCGGCTGCGTTGTCATCCTCGACGGACGGACCTGCTCGCGCGCGTATCAGGTCGTCCAGGTGCGGCGATTCGCGGCCCGCATCCGTCAGCCGTTGCGGCTGATCGAATGCGCCTGCGCGGAGGCCACCATCGAGCAGCGCCTGCAAGCGGGGAATGCCCGCAGCGCGCACCTCGCCGCCAACCGGAATATCCAGCTGTACCGGCAGCTACAAGCCGGCGCCGATCCGATCCCTGAACCGAAGCTGCGACTGAATACCGAGCAGCCGCTGCCCGAATGCGCTGACCGCGCGCTGTATTACGTCAACCATCCCCTGCCCACCGATCCCGACGGGGGCGAGCACCTCGGAATTAACACATGAGCGAACGCATACTCATCACCGGAGCGGCCGGCACGGGCACGATGCTGCGGCTCCGGATGGCCCGGCCGCAACGTTTCCTGCGGCTGCTCGGCATCGCACCGATGCCGAACGCTACGCGGATGAGCTGCCCTCACCATCAGTCAGCGACGTGGACCGATTCATCGGCGGTTCGTACTGCGCGTAACGGAATCCGCCAGCATCGAGGTAGGCGCGGGCTTGCAGGGTGAACAGCTCGGCGTACCCGCCGCCATGGGCCATCAGCTCCTCGTGGGTGCCCTGCTCGGTGATCCGGCCGTGGTCCAGCACGATGATTTGGTCGGCGTGCCGCACATTCGCCAGCCGGTGAGTGATCAGTACCGTGGTCCGGGTGGCTCCAGGGGTACTCCCGTTGGCTGTCCCCGCACTCGCGCGCTGCGGTGACTGCAGGGACTGGAACACCGCGTGTTCGGCCCGCGCGTCCATAGCCGCGGTGGGCTCATCAGCGATCAGCAGTGGGGCATTGCGGTACAGACCGCGGGCGACACTGAATCGCTGCCACTGCCCGCCGGACAGATCGCACCCATTCTGGAACTCCCGGGACAGCACAGTGCGCCAGCCATCGGGAAGCTCAGCAATCACAACGTCAGCGCCGGAGTCGGCGGCAGCGGCGCGGAGCACTGAGCGGTCCGGGTCCGGGCGTTCCAAGCAGCCGATCCGGATGTTGTTCTCAGCGGTCATCGGCCACTCGATGGGGTCCTGCAGCACGACTGCGACCTGGGAGTGCAATTCCCGCTGGTCGACGCCGGCGATGTCAACTCCGTCCCAAGTCACCCTTCCCTGGTCGGGCAGGTACAGCCCGGTGATCACTTTGGCGAGGGTGGACTTGCCGGAGCCATTCTCCCCGACCAGAGCGACGACCTGCCCGCACCGGATCGTGAGGCTCACTCGCTGCAAGGCGGGCTCGGCCTTGCCGGGATAGCTGAAGGACACCTCGTGCAACTCGATGAGCTGCGGATCCCGCGGTAGCTGCTGCACCGCCACGGTCCGGTGATAGCCACGGGCCTGGGTCAGGCAGCTGGTCAGCATGTCGAGATAGAAGCTGTGCTCAAACAGGCGGTTGGCGGCGAACACCGTAGTCGACACCGCCGTACTCGCGGTGCGCATGGCGACCGCAGCCGCGCCAGCCAACGCCAGCGGCATGGCCCCGGCGTAGAGCAGCACACCGAGCACCGCATAAGCCAGCGCCGTACCGATCCCGGCCAGCCCGCGCCCGACCAGGCGAATCGCCGTCTTGCGGTGTTCGACGCCGACCGCTTGGGCAGTGAGCTGGGCGCCGATGCGGCGGTGCTCGGCCAGCAGGGTGTTCTGGGTGGTGAAGGCCCGCACCTCGGCCGCTTCACGCCGGTTGTTCATCAGGTCGCCGACGATATTCATCCGGCGGGTGCGCGAGATCGTCTGCACGAATGCCTCGTAGGACAGCATGGCCGCCCGCATGCTGGCCCACCCGTTGGGCGCCGCGGCCAGCAACACCACGGGTGCCAGCACCGGGTTAAGCAAGCCGGCAGTGGCGATCGCGGCGGCGAGCGAGACCGCCGAGCTGAGCAGGTTGCCGGCGTCGGCGACACCCTGGGTGACGCTGAAGAAGCCCCGCCCCGACGTTCGCCGGATCAGTTCGACGAAATCCGCATCGTCGAAGGCGATCAGATCGGCACCGACGACCGCAACGTGCAGCTCATCCTTAGCGCGCAGCTCCACTCGCGGAGCCAGTACCGCCTGCACGGCGCCAACCGCCGCGTCCAGGACCCCACGGGCTGCGTAAGCAGCCATCACCAGTACCAGCGCCGGCAACGCCGCGAGCACCCGCTGCGGGGTCGGACCCTGCTCCAGCAGCCGGGTGAGCAGGTTGGCAGTGGCCAGCAGTCCGAAGGCAGTCGTGCACCCCGATGCGAGCTGGACAGTCGCGGCGAGCAAGGTCAATCGCGGCGAGGCAAGCCAGGCCAGCTGCACAATCACGGCTAGCGCGGCCGGTGCCTTGCGCAGCATGCTGCGTGGGCCCGAGCTGACCATCTCCTCGCCCACCTGCGCCCACCACGGGGTCTTGAGGTCGTCGACGCCGATCAACATCGGCGGGGCATCAGGTGAGCCGGCGGCAGTGCTGCGCCTGAGTCGCATGATGGCCTCCCGACAGCAAGCATGCCTGGCGCGC
>JBHELN010000105.1:0-6167 GCA_046263115.1 Pseudonocardiaceae bacterium
CGGGTAGTACCGGGCCCGCGAGATGCCCTGGGCAGTTCCCACCACGTACGGGATGCCCAGCGCGGTGGCAGTGGTCTCACCAAAGGACGCCCCGCCGATCACCCACTTACCGGCCGGGGTGCCCCACGGCACGTACACCGCGCGGTAGGTCCGGTTGCCGCCACCAGCGTTGGCGCCGGCGACCTTGCCTTGCGCGTAGGCGTGGCTACCGGTCAGCCCTTGCAGTGGAACCCGGGTCAGTCCGTGCGGGATTTCGGCGCAGTCACCGGCGGCGAACACGTCCGGCGCCGACGTGGACATCCGCGCGTCGACGATTACCCCGCCGGTCGAGCCGAGCTTCAGACCAGCTTTCGCCGCAAGCGCGTTGTTCGGCTCCTTGTGCGTGCACACCACGACAATGTCGGCATCCAGCTCACCGTCCGAGGTCTGCACCCCGCGCACGTGACCATCGTCATCA
Organism: Pseudonocardiaceae bacterium; assembly: GCA_046263115.1. GTDB lineage: Bacteria > Actinomycetota > Actinomycetes > Mycobacteriales > Pseudonocardiaceae. Next base: position 458 of record JBHELN010000105.1, read on the forward strand.
CCGAGGAATGCCTTCAGCGTGGTGTTGTAGTGCGTCACGACGCCCAGCTCGGCCCACGATTCCTCGACAGGCGCCATGATGTCCGGGTCGACCATCTCAGCCAGCGGCCACGGATTGGGATCGACCAGGTGCGTCTCGATGCCGCGGTGAGCCAGCGCGGTGACCATCTCCACACCGAGCGGCGAGGCCTCGACCACAACGGCCGTGCGCACTGAATCGAGGACCTTGTCCCACTCGATAGCCTTGCGGATGTTCTTCACGTAGTACAGGCCGGCCAGATCGCCACCGGGCACCCCCGGATCGGCGTAGTTGAAGCCCGTGGCCACCACCGCGGTGTCGTAGCGGACCTCGCCCTCACCGGCCACCGTGACCACCTTGAGCGCCGGGTCCAGCGCGGTGACCTCGGTGTTGTAGTGCACGTCGATTCCGGCATCGACGTAGGCTTGCTTGCCGGCCAGAAACAGCCGCTCGAAGTCGGGAATCTCCTTGCCGTGCACGTAGGGGATACCGCACGGGCTGTAGGCGACGTCCTCGTACTCGGTGTAGACGACGACGTCGGCGCCCGGATCGGCCGCCTTCACACCGCCAGCGGCACCCAGCCCAGCGGCCCCGCCGCCGATGATCACCGTCCTGCGCGGCACTAAATGACCCTTCTTCCGGCTCTCCCGGCGTTTACGATGAGGCTCGCCCAAGCGGCTCAATGTACACGATAAGTGACGTTCATTTATCATACTGAACGCAACGTTACTGTCAAGGAGATCACCCATGGCGAGGTCGGCGCCCTCCGGCACGAGCGACGGCGCCGGCGCCGCGCCGGAATGGGAACCCATCGTCGGGGCCATCGGCCCCAAGGTGCGCGAGCTACGCCAGCAGCTCGGCCTGTCGCTGCAGCAGCTGGCTAGCCGGGCCGGCGTGTCAGCCGCCGCGATTCACAAGGTGGAGCGCAACGACATGGTCCCGACTATCACCACGCTGCTCAAGCTCGCCGCCGCACTGGGCCGTCCGATCGGGCATTTCGTGGACGACCCGTCCGGTCAGCAGCAGGTGGCCGCACACACTCCGGCCGATGAGCGCCCGATGCTGCCCTCGCCCGCTCCCGGCGTGGAACTGGCCGCCATCGGCGGGACACCGGAGCGTTTCCGGACCGCCGGCGAGGTGGCCACGCTGGCGCCGGGTGCCGAATTCGGTGCCGATGTCGCCCCTCGCCCTGGGGAGGAACTGCTGCTCGTGCTCGACGGCACGCTGGCCGTCGAGATCGCCGGCGAGCGGTACACGCTGCGCCGGGGAGACGCGCTGCACTACCCCGCCGACCATCGATACCGCTGGTCCAATCCCGAGCGCCGGCCAGCACGGGTGGTCCGCTACGCGCTGCGCGCCCCCTAACACGCCCGATCCCATCCGCCCGCGTCACCGTGTCGCCGACATCACGGTGCTCAGACTCGCCGAGCACATCGGACCTCCGCCTCAGGTGGGGCTAGAGGCGTGCACTCAGCGCGCCCAGCGCCGCGGTGAAGCACTCCAGCGGGGCGGTAGCCACCCCAGCGCCGATCTGCCCGACGCCCGAGGACGAGTGCAGGATGCCGGTGGTGATCTGCGGGGTGATTCCCAGCTCCACCACGCGGCGCACGTCCACGCCGATCGGGGTGCCGGTGAAGTCCAGCGGCGGCAACGTGAAGCGGCTGCTGGTACCGGCGCAGATCCGCCGGAACGCCTCGGTAGTCCGCCGCGCGTCGGCCATCGAGCCGCCGAGAAAGGCCGCCACGGCCGGCGAGCCGGCAGCCGCCGGGCCGCCCAGCCCGACCAGCTCCAGCACCGCGGAGTCGCCGATGTCCGGGGCGGCGTCGTCGGGCCCGTAGCCGGAGTAGTACAGCGCATCGGTGATCGGCGGTGCGTCGGTGATGTGCCAGTCGGCCGAGCCGGCGAGCTTGATCCCGAACGTGGTGCCGTTGCGGGACATGGACGTGACGATGCTCGAACCGCTCACCTGCTCGGCCCACAGGGTGAGCGCCTTGGCCGCCCCCATCGCCAGCGTCAAGAAGAACAGGTGGTTGCCGGACAGGAACCGGGCCATCGGGCCACGCTGGCGCCCAGGGAGCTCGGCGAGCTGCGGCAGCCAGGTCCGGACCAGCAGGTTGGTCGCTGCCTGGGTGCGCATGTGCAGGTCGTCGCCCATCGACACGCCCTGCGCGGCCAGGCTCAGGATGTCCAGCGGACCTGCCGATCTCACGATCCGGCGCAGCGCGGGGCCGGCGACGTCGCGCAGGAAGCGCAGCCGCTCGATCGCCGCGTCGGTGTCCCGGCCGAACCAGGCCACCTCGCCGGGTCCCTGGCTGACCGGTGCATAGCAGCGGGTACCGCCCTCGCCGTCGGCCACTACGAAGACCGGGGCCGTCGGGCCGATCGCGCTGGCCATCGGCACCACGGCCTGGTGCGAATTGGCCGGCTGCAGCGCCACGTCACCACCGGCCAGCAGCCGTTGCGCCTCCTCGGCGTCGGGCGCCCAGCCCTCGGCGACCACGGCGGCGCGCATCGAGCGGCGCAGCGGGTCACACACCTGCCCGAAGCCGATGGCAGGCCCGCAGTGCAGCAGGGTGCGGCCCGCGATCCCGGGCACGGCCTGCGCCACCGTTGACACCTCGACAAGCTGGGGCTTACCGGAGTCCAGCCGCCGCACCACCTCAGCATTGGCCGTCTCCACCGTGCGCTCCTGGTCACCGTAGAGCCGGCTGAGCATGGCTACCGCGGCCAGGTCACCGCCGGCGGGGATGCGCCAGTCGACCTGCTGCACCGCCACACCCTGCGCACGAAGGGCATCGGCGAACAACGGCAACCCGACATTGACCACGCTGACCTGCTCTGGTAACGCGCTCATCAGCCACCCTCCTTGCCGGCTGCTTTCGCTACCGAGACCCTGGCAGCGTCCAACAGTTCCCGTTCGGCGCGGTCGTAGCTCGCGGTGCGCTCGATGACCGCGGCGTCGAGTTCGTCGAGCGAATCCCGCAAGTTGACGATCATGCGGCGCACCGCGGCAGGTGCCGCACCACCTTGGGCTTGCCGGGACAGCACGATCTGCCAGGGGTCGAGGACTTCGGAGAGGTTTGCACCGGCCAGACCCCAGGAATGGCCGGTTAACTCCCGGGCAACCTCGTCGATCATCTCTCCGGTGATCTTCATACCCGGGATGCCGGCCCGGCTGGCTGCCCGAACGGTGCGCCCGACAACGACATACGCGGTGCGGTAGTCCACCCCGCAGGCCTGCACCAAGTGCTCGGCGAGGTCGGTGGATTGGGTATAACCGGCGCGCAGCTCCTCAGCCATCCGCTCAGCGTTGACCCGCATCGTGCGCACCACGCCGGTGATCAGCCGGGTGATCCGCAGGCACAGGTCCAGCGCCCGCGGCACCTCGCCGTAGGCGAAGATCAGATTGTCACTGCGGGCGGAGGGGCTCTTGGCCACCGCAAGGAACCCGGTCAGCCTGCCGATGACCACCCCGGAGGCGCCCCGGACGATGGCCAGCGAGTACGGGTTGCGCTTCTGGGGCATAAGCACGCTGGCCCGGGTGTAGGCGTCGGCCAGGTCCACGAAGTCGAACTCACTGCTCGACCAGATCTCCAGGTCCTCGGCTAGCTTGCTGAACCCGGACAGCAGGCTGGCCGCAGTGGCGAGCAGGTGGATCAGGCCGTCGATCTGCCACATCGCATCGCGGGTGTGCTCGATCACGCCTCGGAACCCCAGCGCGTCGGCCACGAAGCTGCGGTCGGACAGCAGCCGGGTGCCGTTGACACAACCCGCGCCACCCGGGCTGCAGTCGACCCAGTCCAGCTCCTCGAGCAGCCGGCCGGCGTCTCGCACGCAGGAGTACCCGAACGACAGCAGGTAGTGCCCGAATGTCGAGGGCTGCGCCTGCTGCAGGTAGGTCTGGTCGGGCATCACGGTCTCGGCGTGCTCGCCGGCCCGGTGGGCGACCACCCGAGCGAATGCCGCGGCCTCACTCACCAGCTCGACAAGCTGGCGGCGTAGGTGCAGCCGTAATGCGATGCGAGCTGCCTCCCGGCGCGGCCGTCCAGCATGCAGCCAACCGGCGATGTCACCGATCCGGGAGACGAAGTAGTGCTCGCGGGAGTTGTACGGCTCGCCGTAGGACGGGTCGTAGGGGAACCGCTCGGCGGGCACCTCGTAGACCTCCAGCAGCAGCGCCAGCAGTTCGCGCTGGGCCGGCGCCGGCACGATGCCGCGCCGGGCCAGATCCAACACGTGCGCCAGGTCGGCCAGATTCAGCCCGTGGTGCAGGAACGAGGCATCGGCGTTCTCCAGCGTGAAGCCGGATTCGACCAGCTCAGGCGCCGGCCCGGTCTGCGGTGGGCCCTCCTCTCGTCGGGTCATAGCCGTCCCAGCGTCCGTTCCAAGGCCGCGATAACCGGCACCAGGCCGCCGGTGTGCCAGAACACCACGGGTCCACTGGCGGCGCTGACCCGCTTGATCAGCACCGCGAACGCCTTGGCGCCGTATGTGTCGTCCAGCAGCAGACCCTCGGTGTGCAGCGCAAGCCGGGCCGCGGCGCGGTCAGCGGGCGAGGCAACGCCGAAGCCAGGCCCGCGGGCGTCGACGATCTCCACAAGGTCGTTTCGGGGCGGCGGGTTGCCCAGCAGCCGAGCGCACGCCTGCGCCAGCGCGCGAACCTTGCCGGTGATCTCGGGCAGCGGACGGCTGACCGACACCCCCAGCACCGGCCACGGCGGCCCGGCGGCCAGCAGCCCGGCGCAGCTGCCTCCAGAGCCGACGGCCAGCACGACCAGGGCCGGCTTGGTGACCGCGGGCCCAGGCAGTGCATCGCTGCCGAGCTGGATTGCCAGCTCAGCGGCGGCGACCGCGAACCCCACCGCACCAAGCGGGGTCGACCCGCCGCGCGGGACCGGAAACGGCCGCCGGCCGGCTGCGGCCAGCTCCGCCGCGCGCGCCTCGATCGCAGCATCCAGAGCCTCGCGTACCTGGTCACCGGTTGGCCGGAGGCAAGCGCCGGCGGCTGCGGCGATGGCCAGGTTGGCCGAGCCGCGGACGTCGCCCCACACGACGAGCTCGCAGTCCAGGCCGGCGGCGCGGGCCGCCACCGCGGCGGCCGGGCAGAAGTTGGACCCCGGACCACCGCCGGTCACCAGCACGTCGCAGCGGTCAGCCACCGCTCGCCCCAGCAGGTACTCCAGCGCCCGGGTCTTGTTACCGCCGACCGCGAACCCTGTCAGGTCGTCGCGCTTGACCAGCACCGGTCCGGTGCCCAGTGCCTTGTCCAGCCCTAGCTCCTTCTCCACCCGGTGCGCCCGCACCAGCGGGGTGGGCAGCACCGCAAGCGGGAACCGCGGCTGGGTCACGGCCAAGTCTCCGGCTCGAGAGCCCGAGCCGCCGCGGCGCGGGCGAGAACCGCCTCGACCATCTCCGCTGCGGCGCCCACCGGCGCCGCACCGATCCAACCGTCGACCTCCTCGGCGCGGGCCTGCCCGCGACCGACGAGCGTCGCTGCGAGGTCGGCGAGGTTGGCCGCCATCGCGTCGGCGTCCACCTCCAATCCGCCGACGATCGCGCGCGCGGTGCGCAGCGCGGCACCGGTCAGCAGGCACACCTCGGGCAGCGCCACCCATTCGGCCTTCCACCCGCGGCCGTCGCGCTCGTGCAGCTGGACCAGGCCCTCGGTCAAGACTGCGGCCGAGGAGCGGGC
>JBHELN010000106.1:0-7037 GCA_046263115.1 Pseudonocardiaceae bacterium
GCGATCCACTGGCTGCTACCTTCATTGCTCACCAGGGCCATCCGGGTGGCGCCGATCGGACCGTCGAACGGCAGGCCGGACAGCTGGGTGGACGCGGAGGCAGCGTTGATCGCGAGCACATCGTAGGGGTCGGCCGGGTCGAGGCTGAGTACCGTGACGACGACCTGCACTTCATTGCGCAGGCCGTCAACGAAGCACGGACGCAGCGGGCGATCGATCAACCGGCAGGTGAGGATCGCGTCCGTGGAGGGCCGGCCTTCGCGGCGGAAGAAGGAGCCAGGAATGCGCCCGGCCGCATACATCCGCTCCTCGACGTCGACAGTGAGCGGGAAGAAGTCGAACTGTTCCTTGGGCGCTTTGGAGGCCGTGGTGGCCGACAGCAGCATCGTGTCGTCGTCGAGATAGGCGACGACGGCCCCGGCAGCCTGCCGGGCCAGTCGACCGGTCTCGAATCGTACGGTGCGGGTGCCGAAGCCGCCGTTATCCAGTACGGCGGCTGTCTCATGAACCGGATTGGTGGAGGTGCTCGTCCCCGTTGAGGTTGGAGTTGAGGTTGAGTTGGTCATCGTTCTCCTCCTCGCGACCCGAGCCAGGCGCTGACACCATCGCGTGGGAGTGAGGACGATAGGCCGGTCTTCGATCGAAGCTCCCGGAGCATGTCGTGTGCTCTCGGGAGCCACCACCGAGGACCGGCGGACGACGATCCCGACGACGGTGACATGGCGGCTCCTGCCGCGACGTGTGGTTGTGTATCAAGCTGACCCTTCCGGTCAGCGGCTGGCGGATCAACGACGCAGGCCGAGGCGCTCGATCAGGGATCGGTAGCGGGCGATGTCGACCTTGGCGAGGTAGTTCAGCAAGTTGCGCCGGCGGCCGACCATCAGCAACAGCCCTCGCCGGGAGTGATGGTCGTGTTTGTGTTGCTTGAGGTGTTCGGTAAGGTCCATGATCCGCTTGGTCAGCAGGGCTACCTGCGCCTCAGGGGACCCCGTGTCCGCCTCGCGCAGCCCGTATTCGGCAAGGATCTCACTCTTCTGTGCGGTGGACAGCGCCACGGGTAGATCTTCTCCTGTCATCGTGTACCGTGCGGCCGCGAATAACGCGGCATGTACCTGATCTTCGGCCGACCGCCACGGACCGCAGCCGGACCCTAGATGAGGCTACCAGCCGACTCGCCAACGCCTGGGGCCGCCCTCGATCACCAGCGTTCCGTACCGTTACGGGACCTACCCGATCGACCCGTCGAGGGTCGATCCACCCGCCTCGGTACCCGCTGCGTGCCGCAACACTCGCGCCAGCTTCGGGCACTGCTCCCGCACCAGGCCTGCGGCGGCGGCCAGCTCGGCCGGGGCGACCACTGCGCGCAGCGCCTCGACCAGGACGTCGGGGTTGTCCCAGCTGCCGTGCTCCTCCACCGGCAGTATCTCCAAACTGCTGGCCGACCGGCCACCGGTGGGCCGGCTGACGGTGGGCCGCGAGTCGCGGACCTGCTCCAGCGCAGCGCGAATCGCCGCTGGATCACCGGAGGCCACCTCGGGGGTGAGCACCCGCCGCTCCAGCATCACCATCCGGGCCAGCACCGAGGGATTACCGATCTTCGCCCGGCGACCGCTCATCAGCTGGCTGAGCATCGGTGCGCTCAGGCCGAGGACCTCGGCCAACTGCGCCTGCGAACAGTCGAAGGCGACCACGAGTCGCCGCACCCGATCGCCGAGCGATTCCCCGTACCACTCCCGCTGCAAGGCGACGTTGCGCGCGACGGCGAGCTGCTCGTCCACCGGACTCCCCTTCCGTGCCCGTACTGGCATCCTGCCAGCAGGAGCAGCCGCTGGGGGCGGCGATCGCTTACGTGGCCCGCTCGAACACCGCGCGGGTTCGCGCCACGTCGTCGTCAATCTGGGCCACTAGCTGCTCGGGGGTATCGAAGCGACACATGCCACGGAGCCGCTCGACGAAATCCAGCGCCACCCGTTCGCCGTAGAAATCTTCGTCCAGATCCAGGACGAAGGCTTCCACCCGACGTTCCCGACCGGAGAATGTCGGGTTGGTGCCGATCGATACTGCCGCCGCCAGCTCGCGGCCCCGGTGCACGAACCGGCAGGCGTATACCCCGTCGGCGGGGATCGCGGCGTGCCGGGGAGTCGACAGGTTCGCCGTCGGGTAGCCCAGACTGCGGCCGCGCTGGTCCCCGCGGATCACGATGCCCTCCAGCCGGTGCGGTCGGCCCAACGCGGTGGCCGCGGCCACCACGTCTCCGGCGTCGATGCAGGAGCGGATATAGGTGGAGGAGAACGTCAGCTCACCCTGGGACAGCAGGCCGACGCCCTCGGCGGTGAAGCCGAACCGCCGGCCCAACGCGCGCAGCAACTCGATGTTCCCGGCCGCCTTGTGCCCGAAGGTGAAGTTGTCGCCCACCACGACATCCGCCACGTGCAGGCGCTCGACGAGCACCGTGTGAACGAATTCGTCGGCCGGCACCCGGGACAGTTCGACGGTGAACGGCAGTACGAAGAACACCTCGACGCCTAATTGTTCGACCAGCTCCGCCCGCCGGCGCAGGCTGGTGAGCTGGGCTGGATGGCTGCCCGGGCGGATCACCTCCGAAGGATGCGGGTCGAAGGTCATCAGCACGCTCGGAACGCCCAATTCCCCGGCGCGCCGAACGGCGTGATTGACCAGCCGGGCATGACCGCGATGTAGACCGTCGAAAACGCCGATGGTGACGACACTGCGGCCCCAACCGTTCGGGATCGCCTCAAGTCCACGCCAGCGCTGCACAGACGAGGAGGCTAACTGGTTACCCGCCGGCGCTCATCACTCACCGGCCGGGCGCAGCACCAGGATCGGACGGGCTTGGTCGTCGCGCTCAGCGAGCAGCGCGACGGCGCCGCCGTCGGAGGCGATCGCGGCGTGCGTCCCGGTCAACCCGCAGGCTGGCAACGACCCGCCATGAGCCAGTACCCGGGCCTGCCGGCCGTCGACGGCGCGGTGCGGGAACAGCGCAGTCACCACCTCGTCCAGCCCCGCCGACAGGCCGGGCGCGCTAGCCAGTTCGTCGAGGGTACGGGCGACGTCCAGGCCATACGGGCCGACCCGGGTTCGGCGCAGGGCGATCAGGTGCCCCCCGACGCCCAGCGTGGCGCCGAGGTCCCTGGCCAGCGCGCGCACGTAGGTGCCGCCGCTGCACTCCACCAGCACGTCGAGGTCGGTCACGGTCTGGCCGCGGCACAGCGCGAGAAGCTCCAACCGGGACACGGTCACCGGACGGGCGGTCAGCAGCACCTGCGCACCAGCGCGAGCCAGCGCGTAGGCGCGTTTACCGCCGATTTTGACGGCGCTGACCGTGCTGGGCACCTGCTCGATGGTTCCGCGCAAACCCTCGAGCGCCGCGCGGATCTGCGGCTCGCCAACGGCGGACGCGTCGGCGCCGCCGGTACGCTGCCCCTCGGCATCATCGGTGGTGGTGAACATGCCCAGCCGCACCGTGCCCCGGTAGACCTTGGGTTCCAGCGGGAGATGCCCGAGCAGTTTGGTGGCGCGCTGCACCCCGCAGACGAGGACGCCAGTGGCCATCGGATCCAGGGTGCCGGCGTGTCCGATCCGGCGGGTGCGCAGCAGCCGGCGCAGCCGGGAGACCACATCGTGTGACGTCATCCCAGCGGGTTTGTCCACCACCACCAGCCCGGCGGGCACTGCCAGCTCATCCCGACATGGAGACATATCCGAGTTATCAGACCTCTCTGGACCCGATATATGTCCATGTCGGGGGTTACAGCGCGGGGGCGTGATGCAGGGCTGCGCGTAGCGCATCGAGGATGTCGTCGGGGGTGCCGTCGGCGGTGAGGCCGGCGGCGAGACGATGGCCGCCACCGCCGAGTTCAGCCGCCGCGGCCGAGACGTCGATGCGGTTCTTAGCGCGCAGCGACACCGACCACCGATCCGGGCCGACCTCCTTGAGCACCGCGGCGACCTCGGCCTCGGACGTGGTCCGCACGAGATCCACCACGCTCTCGATCTCCTCGCTGCGCAGTCCCGCCGCGTCGACCAGCCGGACCGTCGTGTGCACCAGTCCCAGACCCTGCGCCGACGCAGGCTCGAGCTGCGCACGGCCGAGCACTGTTGCCAGCATTGGCAACCAGCCGAACGGATGGGTGTCGAGCAGCTCACGGGTGAGGGCCTGGGGATCGACTCCCGCGGCGAGCAACCGGGCGGCGGTGGCGTGGGTGCGCGGGTCCGCCCGCCGGAAGCAGCTGGTGTCGGTCACCAGACCGGCGTAGAGGCAGCGCGCGATCGGCTCGTCCAAAACTACGTCCAACGCGTCGAGCAATTGGAGAACGAGCAGTGCGGTGGCGTCAGCGCCGGCATCTACCAGATGGTGGGTACCGAATCGATCGTTGGTGGCGTGGTGGTCGATCACGAGCACGGCGCCGGCGGTATCGATCCGGTCGGCAAGGCAGCCCAGCCGGCTTCGACTGGCGGTGTCCAGTGCGATCAACACCTCCGGCCGGGCGGGCACCTGGTCTGGCGGCACGATGAGACCGGCTACGTCCAGCCCACGCAGCGACTCCGGGGTCTGGGCCGGCGCGCCGAAGCTCACCCGCACCGTCGCGCCGCGCCGGCGCAGTGCCAGTCCTAAGGCCAGCGCACTGCCCAGCGCGTCGGCGTCAGGCTGCACGTGCGCGACGAGGGTGACGTCGCTGGCAGCCACGAGGAGCGCGGCTGCCTCGTCAGTGGCGTCGGGTGCTATCACGCTGTTACTCACTCACGACTCCGGTATGGATCGGGGTCACCGGCGGGAGACGCGCCCGCCGCGATGCGGGCTACCTCGGCATCGGCATCGTGCGCGCGGGCCAGCAACTCGTCGATGCGCCGCACCCCGTCCGGGAGATCGTCGCAGCGGAAGGTGAGGGTAGGGGTGAACCGGACGCCTGTCGCGCGGCCGACCAACGATCGCAACACTCCGGTTGCGCTGGCCAGTGCGGCCGCCGCCGCGGCGGTGTCCGGTGGAGCATCGATGGTCTCGCCGAGCACTGTGTAGTAGACCGTCGCGTCCCGCAAATCCGCGGTGACTCGCGCGTCGGTGATCGTCACCATCGTCAGCCGAGGGTCCTTGACCTCGTGCTCTAGCCCGGATGCGACGACCTGGGCGATCCGTTTGGCGAGCCGGCGGGCCCGTGCTGGGTCGGCCATCGCAGCGTCCTCCTCAGCAGTCTCTCGAATTCTTTGTGCGGCTTTTCGGGACGCGTCGAGCGCTCGCCGCACTACCCACGCTAGTCGTCGTCTGGCCCCAGCATCCGGTGCCTGGCGGCCAGCAACTCCAGCTCGGGCCGACCGGCCACCAAGCGCTCGCACGCCTCGAGCACCTCACGCACGTGGCCGCCGTCGGTGGCCACCGCGGCCACCCCGATCAGCGCCCGGCGGTGTAAGTCTGCGTGACCGGCCTCAGCCGCCGCGACGTCGAAGCGTCGCCGCAGTTCCGCGATCACCGGCCGGACGAGTGAGCGCTTCTGCTTCAGCGAATGCACATCGCCGAACACGATGTCCAGCTCCAGAGCGCCGACGTACACAACTCACCACCGAGGTTGGTAGCTAGGTTGGCAGCTGTTGAAGACCACCCATTGCGGGGGTTGGTGGCCTTGAAGGACCACCAACCCCGGCGATGGTCAGGTGCGGGGCTTCTCCCGCAGCTCGTAGGTCTCGACCTCATCGCCGACTCGCAGGTCGTGGTAGTTCGACAGGGTGAGGCCGCATTCGAAGCCCTCCCGAACTGACGAGGCATCATCCTTGAACCGTCGCAACGACGACACTGTGAGGTCCTCGCGGACCACCACGTTGTCGCGAAGCAGCCGGGCCTTGGCATTGCGCCGGATCTCTCCGGACGTGACCATGCAGCCGGCGATGGTGCCGACTTTGGACGACCGGAAGACCTCGCGGACTTCGGCGCGGCCCAGCGACACCTCCTCGTAGATCGGTTTCAGCATGCCCTTGAGGGCCTGCTCGATGTCGTCGATCGCCTGATAGATCACCGAGTAGTAGCGGATCTCCACACCCTCGCGGTTGGCCAGTGCGGTGGCCTTGCCGTCGGCCCGGACATTGAAACCGAGCACGATGGTGTTGTCCGCGATGGCCAGGTTGATATCACTCTCGGTGATTCCACCGACACCACGGGAGATGACCCGCAACTCCACCTCGTCGCCGACGTCGATCTTCAGCAAGGCATCTTCCAGCGCTTCCACCGTGCCGGCGTTGTCGCCCTTGAGGATCAGGTTGAGCTCGCTGGTCTCCTTCAGCGCCTGGTCCAGGTCCTCCAAACTGACCCGGCGGCGGCGCGAGGCGAGATCGGCGTTGCGCTCCCTGGTGCGCCTGCGGTCGGCGATCTGCCGGGCGATGCGGTCCTCATCGACAACGAGGAAGTTATCGCCGGCACCGGGTACCGAGGTGAACCCGATGACCTGCACCGGTCGTGAGGGCAGCGCCTCGATGACATCGTCGCCGTGCTCGTCGACCATCCGCCGGACCCGGCCATAGGCGTCACCGGCGACCACCGAGTCACCAACCCGCAGCGTTCCGCGCTGCACCAGCACGGTAGCGACCGGCCCGCGGCCGCGGTCCAGATGCGCCTCGATCGCCACCCCCTGCGCTTCCATCTCCGGGTTGGCCCGCAGGTCCAGCGACGCATCCGCGGTGAGCAGGATCGCCTCCAGCAGCGCGTCGATGTTGGTGCCCTCCTTGGCGGAGATGTCGACGAACATGGTGTCGCCGCCGTACTCCTCGGGCACCAGCCCGTACTCGGTGAGCTGGCCGCGGATCCGGGTCGGGTCCGCATCCAGCTTATCGATCTTGTTCACCGCGACCACGATCGGCACGCCGGCCGCCTTCGCGTGGTTGATCGCCTCCACCGTCTGCGGCATGACGCCGTCGTCGGCGGCGACCACCAGCACCGCGATGTCGGTCGAACGGGCACCACGGGCTCGCATCGCGGTGAACGCCTCGTGACCAGGAGTGTCGATGAAGGTGATCAGCCGCTCCACGCCTTC
>JBHELN010000107.1:0-5509 GCA_046263115.1 Pseudonocardiaceae bacterium
CCCTAGAACAGTAATTACCGTAGAGATAATGAGTAGCTACAGTGGTCGATGTGCAGCTGGCCTACGACCGAAGTGGCACCGGGCCGCCGCTGGTCCTGCTGCACGGCGCCGGGCACCGGCGGCAAGCCTGGCTGCCGGTTATGCAGCGGTTGACCCGGTACCGCGATGTGATCACCGTGGATATGCCCGGATTCGGCGAGTCGCCCCCGCTGCCGGATCACCTGCCCTACGAGTTGGACACCGCGGTGATCGTACTCAAGGAGTTCTTCGCCGACCTGGGGTTGAATCGGCCGCACGTGGCGGGCAACTCGATGGGTGGCTTGATCTCCCTGGTACTGGCGCAGCACGGGCTGGTCAGCAGCGCCACCGCGCTGTCCCCGGCGGGGCTGTGGACCCCGATGGGCCGGCGGGTGTCGCTGAGCATGGTGCGCCAGGTCCGCCGCACCGCGCGGTACATGCCGCCGAGGCTGGCGAACCGGCTGTCCAAGACGGCGGGCGGGCGGACCCTGATGTGCGGCATCCTGTTCGGCCGCCCGGATCTACTCGAGCCGCAGGTGTTGCTCGCGGACATGCAGGCCATGATCCACTCGGTGGGCTTTCGCCCCACTCTGGCCGCTGGTGATCGGATCATTTTCGCCGGCGAGGTACGTGACGTACCGGTGACCATCGCCTGGGGGTCCCGGGATCTGCTGTTCCGGCGACCCCGAGCCGATGCGGTTACCCGGCTGATCCCGCACGCCCGGCTGCTGCGGCTACCCGGCTGCGGGCACGTGCCGATGAACGACAATCCCGAACTGGTGGCCCACGTTCTGCTCACCGGCAGCGATCTGCAGTCGGCGGTGGACTGACTGCCGGATCAGGCGGTGTCGAGCACCAGGTAGCCCTCGGCCAGCCTGCCCTCGGCGAGGCCGGCGGCCTGAGCCTGCAGCGAACCCCAGGCCCGCATCCGCTCTTCCAGGTTCGTCATGTGCGCGGTCTGGCTGGTGTGCGCACGCAATGCCGCAATCTTGCGGTCGAAGGAATCGGTGATGTCGATGTAGCGGTCGGCCTTGTCGTTGGGACTGACCACCCAAACCTCACGGACCGTGTGCGCGTCCAATCCCTCCTGCTCGAGGAGATCAGGGTGCGCGAAGGGATTGCGGGCGTCGGGATAGACCGCGCACAACGCGGCTTCCCCGGCGGCGAGGTGATCGGGGTGGCTGCTGTACACACTGCGCAGGTCACGCTGCGGGGAGTGGACCACGACCCGGTCCGGCCGGGTCCGGCGGATCACCCGGGTGATGTCGCGGCGCAGCTCGTAACTCACCACCAGCCGGCCATCGGGATAGCCGAGGAACCCGACGTCCGTGACGCCCAGGACGGCGGCCGCCTTGCGCTGCTCGTCCTGCCGGATGCCGGCGATCGCCGAGCGGGGCACCTTCGGGTCGAACCCACCGGCGTCCCCATCGGTCACGATGCAGTACGACACCTCGAGACCCGCGTCAGTCCAGGTTGCGATCGTGCCGGCGGATCCGAAGTCCACGTCGTCTGGATGTGCCGTGATCACCAGAACCCGCTGCGCGGCCTGCCCCTGCGCGTCTGCCACCACACTCTCCTCGCCTCGACGTCACCTTGGGCAACGCCAACGGTTTGAGCGGTCTTCCCGTCACGACGGGAAGTCGAGGCGGTGGCCGCAACGGGCAGGTACGCCGCTGTCAGGGCAGGCCGGGTAGCGGCTCGTCCTTCCACAGGGTGCGCAATTGGGGCGCGTAGGCGTTGAGGTTGTAGGTCCCGCAGCCGGCACCGCCGTACCCGATGTAATTGCCGTGGGCATCGCGCCGCCCGCCGGCCATCACCGCGCCGATCCCGTGATGAGCGATCATGCTGCGGACTCCGGCGGTGATGTTGGCTATCGGGTCGGTGATCGCGCGGTCGGCCAGGCTGGGCAGCACGCAGGCCTTGAAGGTGCTGGGAATGGTCTGCATGAGGCCCTGGGATGGGATGCCCGCTGCGGCGTTGCTGTCCCAGTTGTTGATCGCGTTGGGGTTACCGCCGGATTCGTGCATGATGATCGACTTGACGCCGTCGGCGAGCGCCTGAGGCAGGCCCATCAGGCCGAGAGCCTTGGCGATCCAGCCATCCAGGCTGTGATTGTTGCCGGCCTGGTATGGCTGCCCGAGACGGTTTCGCAGCACCTCCTGGTAGGCCGCGGATCGAGCCGCGTCGGCACGCTCGACAGCGCGGCGCAGCGCGGGCAGCTCGGGTGCGGCTGCCCGGATGGAATGCAGCTGCATGACCTCGGGTTCCAGCGACGGGCCGGTCAGCGCCGCCGGGGTGATGTCGGCGACCTGCTCGGTGGCGCCGAAGGTGGCGGCGGACGTGGTGGCATGCATCGTATGGCCGGCCACCGCCAGCGCACCGACCGCAACGGCTGCGGTCACGGCCCGACCGCGCAGCACGGGGCCGGGCCCGGGCATGCGGTGCGCACCGCGGGATACAGACGCGGGGACAGCTGGGGCAACGAACTCGGGATGTCGCTGACGACCGCGGGGGCTGCGGTGACGCGCCAACTGTGAGTCCCTTTCACACCGGGGATCTGGTCCGGGTTCTGGGCCCTGGAACGGCGCCTGCTCGCGGCCAGATCGTGATCTGTGACGGGCGGAAGGTAACGGTAGGGCCACGACGGCGGCAAACCCCCCAAACGCGTAGGCGTGTCGCCTGCGCCGGGTGCGCCAGGAGCAGCGACGAACGGTCGGTAGTTGATCCGTTGGGCGGTCGTCGGCGTCGAACTGGCCTGCGATGAGCGGTGGCCCTGAGCGCCGGATTACCGGCCGCGGACCGTGCCGCGAGACACCAGCCCCGCCCACAGCACCAGCGGTATCCGCAGCGGCAGCCGCCCATAGGCCGGCGCGCGCATCCAGGCCGGTTGGGACGGCAGCGGCTCTCTGGAACGGGGCCGCGCTGCCGACGGTTGGAGGAGGTTGTGGCTCGAATCCGGGCGCGGTCGCCTGGCGTTGTCGGAGCCGGCCGACGACATCGCGCTGATTGCGGTGCGTTACCTGCCCGCGCCGCTGCATCAGCGGCTGCCCGCCAGCCCGGGTCAGCTGTCCGGCGTGCGCCGCGCGGTGCGCGGCTGGGTTCGGGCCGGTGCGCTGCCCGCCGCGCTGAGTGAGGACCTGCAGATCATCCTGGGGGAAGCCGCCGCCAACGCCGTCGAACACGCCTACGCCAGCACCGGCGAAGCGGGCGAGTTCACCTACCTGATCACCCGATGCAGCGACGGCGCCATCACCGTCGAAGTGCGCGACGCCGGCCGCTGGATCAGCTACCCGCGCCGGGCCCGACCATCCTCGACTTGCGGGCTCTGACCTACCTCAGCAGCGCCGGCATCGGGCTGCTCATCAACGCCGCTCAACACGCCGCGACCCACCACACCCCGCTGCAGCTGCAGCTGACTCCTCGCAGCCTCGCCGCCCGGATCCTGACCCTCACGGGCCTCGACAACACCCTGCCCGTTATCACCGGCCCGGCCGGGTGAACAGGCCGCCAGGTCGGGGTTAACCGGGCAGGGTTTCGCCACCGATAGGAGCGAGCACCTCGCCGGTGTAGTAGCTGGACAGCCGCTCGGCGGCGAAGAACACGTAACTTGGCGCGATTTCGTCGGGGTGCGCGGCCCGGCCCATGGGCACCTGCTGCCCGAAAGATGATGCCTTCTCCGGCGGGAAGGTGGCCGGGATGAGTGGCGTCCAGACCGGTCCGGGCGCCACTGCGTTGACCCGGATCCGCCGTTCGACGAGGTTCTGCGCCAGCGAGTAGGTGAACGCGATGATGGCGCCCTTGGTGGCGGAGTAATCCAGCAGTGTCTTATTACCGCGTAAGCCATTGATGGACGCGGTGTTGATGATCGCGGCGCCGTCGGGCAGGTACCGCAACGCGGCTTTGGTCGTCCAGAAATGGCTGTATATGTTGACCTTGAAGGTGTAGTCGAACTGCTCTGAGCTCAGCTCCTCCAGCGACTTCGCCGGGGTCTGGGTGCCCACGTGGTTGACCAGGATGTCCAGGCCGCCGAGTTCCTGCACGGTCTGCTCGACGATCTGCGTCGCGTGCTGCTCATCGGCGAGTTCGCCGGGCAGCAACACCGCCCGCCGCCCGGCTGCGGAGACCAAGCTCGCGGTGTGCCGGGCATCTTCGTGCTCACACAGGTAGGCGATCGCGACGTCGGCGCCCTCCTTGGCGAAAGCCACCGCGACCGCCCGCCCAATCCCGGAATCCCCGCCGGTGATCAGCGCGCGCTTACCGTCCAGCAGCCCGCGTCCCACGTAATCGGCCATTTCGTCTTGTGGCTTGGGCTCCATCTCGGCGGTGGTGCCCGGTCCTGGCTGCTGCTGCTCAGGTTGCTGACCATGGACGTCGGCCACAAGAACGCTCCTTCGATCGCGGACGTCCCCCTGTTCCCCCCACGCCAATCCAGGAAACCTCACCTGCCGCAATCTGCATCCACACTACGGAGAGGGGAGGCGGGCGACGTGCGGAGCCCGGCCGCCGATCAGGAGGCGCAGGCGCCGGTGGAGACCTCGACATTGCGGCTGGATGCGGTCGCGACGTCGTCGGCGATCTCATCTTCGGCGAGGACGAAACCAGTCTCGTCGTTGTCCACAGCGGCGCCGAACACCAGGCCGAGCACCTGGCCGGATCCGTCCAGCAGTGGGCCCCCCGAATTACCGCTGCGCACCACCGCGCGCACGGTGTAGACGTTTCGCACCACGGTGGAGGCGTTGTAGATGTCGGGGCCGCGCAGGTGGATACGGTCCCGCACCCGGGCAGCTGAGGCGGTGTATGGGCCATCCAGCGGGTAACCGAGCACCAGCCCGCTCAATCCGGAGACGGCTGGTTGCGGGGCCAGTTGCAGCACCGGGGCCCTCAGCCCGGGCACCTTGAGGACGGCAACGTCGGTTTCCGGGTCGTAGGTGACCACCGTGGCGTCCAGCGTGCCATCCACCGTTTCGACCTGCACCCGATCGGTGCCGGCGACCACGTGCGCATTGGTGATCACTCGCTGCGGCGCGATGACGAAGGCGGTGCCCTCCAGCGCCCTCGAGCACGATCTGGCCCGTCCGCGCACTTTGAGCACGCTGGACCGGGCTTGGCGCACCACCGGGCTGTTGAGGAGTACCGGGTCGGCCGGCCCGACATCAGTGATAGGCGTCGGCGAAAACGGCGCGAGCACGTCGGGGAACCCGGAGACGTCCAGCAACCTGGTCAGCTCGGAGGGCAACTCGCGCAGCACGTTGGGCATCATCGTGTCCACGACCCGCAGCACCGACGAGTCCCGCACCGCCCCGGTCAGCCCGGTGTAGACAGATGATTTGGTCAATGGCAGCGCGACCAACCAGGCCACCACCAGAGCAGCCATACCCTGCACCACGGCGCCCAGGAAGCTGTCTACCTGGCGCACCGCCTCGGCGTCGATCCGGCGCTGCACCGCCCGGCCGAGCAACACACCCAGCGTCTCGCCCAGCGCCACGAGCAC
>JBHELN010000108.1:0-6394 GCA_046263115.1 Pseudonocardiaceae bacterium
CCGGGCCGTTGGCCCACGGCACGTCGTAGACCGCCGGCTGCCACCAGGCGTTCGGCCCGGCGAAGGCCAGCCCCGCCGCCCCGGCTACCAACACCGCGCCGGCTACCCCGATCACCGTCGTGACGCGGTCGGCCACCGGTGCACGGCTGCCGCGCAGCAGCACCACCACCGCCACCACCAGAAAGGACGCGAACAGCCCGGCCAGCGCGCCGAAGTGATGCGACCATTTGGACGGGGTGAGCCACAGCAGCGCCAGCGCGGTGGCCACCACTCCAGCCAGCCGGCCGGCTGCACGGTCGGTGTCGTCGGGCTCGGCCCGGCGGCGGCCTACCAGCACCGCTACCACCGGCAGCAGGGCCAGCGTGACCAGCACCGGGAGCCGCTTGGTGGCAGTGCCGTCCTGATCACCGGATAGCAAGAACCGGTACCGGTCCGGCTCGTGGTACCAGGGCAGCGACGGCCCGAAGAAGTTGTGCCAGCGAGTGGCGGTCACCAGACCGTCCCAGGTCTGATCGGCGAAGATCACCGTGAGGCCGATCCCGCCGATGCAGCCCAGCAGCAGCACGCGAGCCAGCACCTCGACTCGCCCGCGTGCCGAGCCGCCGACAATGCCGACGATGCGGGGCGCGAAGATCGCGATCGGGGCAGCGACCAGCAGGCCGCCCGGGCTGACCGGGATGGTCAGCCCGGCGACCAGTGCCGCCCAGCCCAGCGAAGCGAGCCCGCGAGCCCGGTACAGCAGCGCCAGCACCGTGGTGACCCCGAAGGCGACGTACGGCTCTGGGCGCACCCCGAGGTTGAACGGCAGCCAGGCGGCGAGCAGGCACACCGCGGCCAGCAGCCGGACCCGGACCGTGCCCGCCACCGTAAACGGCGCCGCCAGCGCCGCCCCCAGTACTCCCCGGCTGACCACGAACCAGGTCGCGATTCCCAGCACGGTGCTCGGCAGCCGCAGCCACAGCGGCGCCAGGCTGATCTGGGTCAGCGGCGCCAGCAGCTGCTCGGTCAGCGCGAACGGCGTCTCCGAGGCGTTCCACCAGCGGTAGTAGTTGCCGACGTTTCCGGTCAGCGCCGCGTTGCGGGCAATCGTGGTCGCGAAGCCGTCGTCGTCGGTGAGCGGGCCGATGATCGCCCACCCGGCCAGCACCCCGATCACGCCGGCATCGACCCAGGCGGTTTTGATCAGGGCAGGTCGGGCGCGAAAGCGCGACATGCCGTGCAGGAGCGCGCGACACGCCGGGACGTCGGCTAGTAGCCCTAGTGCGACGAACACCGCAAGAAGTTGGAGCGTGATGAGAAGGATCTTCAGCCCGGTCGGGCTGGTAGCGAACGGGCTGGTGGTGCGGGCGGTGACGGTCATCCCAGCCGCTTGGGCGGCATCGAGCTCGGTGCGAAACGCGAACACCTAGGGTACCGGCGCGCCGGCCAGGTCAAGCCGCCCGGTCCCAGTGGTGATCACTGTTCCACCCGGACCGGCGTGCAGCCGCGTCCGGCAGTCCGTGGCGGCACCGGCCACCGCGATGGTGCGCACCACGCGGGATGCCAGCATCAGCCGGGCGGCGCCGGCCTCGGTACGCAGCGTCAGCCCGCCACCGGGTGGGCCGGTCGCCAGCACGGTGATCGCGCGGTCCTGACCGGCGGCGGCGCGCAGCACCGAGCACGGCACGGTCACGGTCAATTCGGCGGGCCGGTAGGGCACGAACAACGCCATGCTCGACATAACCGGATGGCCGGGAGCCGGCCAGACCACGGTGGTCTGCTCGGTGCTTACCGGCCCGAACGGCAACACCAGCGCGACCAGTACACCGACCAGCCCGACCAGCAGGCAGAGCGTGGTGCCAGTCGGCTGGCGCGCAACGGCGGACGCATCGGACAGCGCGCGGCCCCTTCGTCGGGATTCGCGCAGATTAGTGCACCCGGTGGGCGGCCGGCGCGTTCGGTGCCGGAGTCGCAGTCTGGATGCAGACTGCGGTTTTCGGGCCCCGATTTACCGCAGTCTGCATCCAGACTGCGGTAAAGCGAGGACGTCCGGAAGCTCGCCAGGGTGCACGATGGTGAGGCGGTGGGTGGTGCGGGTGAGCGCAACGTAGAGGTCGTTGAGGCCGCGCGGGGATTCGGCGACGATCGCCGCGGGGTCAACCAGCAGCACGGCATCGAATTCCAGCCCCTTGGCCTGAGCGACGGTGAGCACGGTGACCGGCGCGTCGAGATCCGCGTTACTCGCCGCGGGCACGAGCGCGCGCAGCTCGGCCAGCTGCGCGTCGGGTCCGAGCACCGCCACCCGGCCGTCGCCCACCGCCGCCGCCTCCTCGGCGACCAGTGCCGGCAGCGCGTCACCGAGCGCCCGAGCCTGCACGCATCGAGGCGACACACCGGTGTGGCGGACCGATTGCGGTGGCGTGATGTCGACGTCGATCGCGGCGAGCACCCGGTCAGCCAGCTGCGCGATCTCGGCGGGGTTGCGGTAGTTGACCGTCAGCTGTTCGAGCCGCCAGCGCCTATCAACATAGGGGCCAAGGACCTCCTGCCACGACCCGGCGCCGGCCCGACTGCCGGTCTGAGCCAGATCCCCGACCACCGTCATCGAACGGCTGGGGCAGCGTCGCATGAGCACTCGCCACGCCATCGGGGACAGCTCCTGCGCCTCGTCGATGATGACGTGACCGTAGGTCCAGGTCCGGTCCGCCGCGGCTCGCTCGGCGGTGCTTTCGTAGCTCCGGGCGCGCTGCCGGTCGGCCAGCCGGTCGGCGTCGATCAGGTCAGTGGCGCGCAGCAGCTCCGGGTCCAGGTCCTCATCGAGATCCAGGATGTCCAGCACGCCCTGCGCGTACTGCAGCTCCGCGCGCAACGCGGCGGCCTCGCGGGCAGCCTCGGCGCTGCCGTCGGAGCCCAGCAGCTCGGCGGCCTCGTCCAGCAACGCAACGTCGGCGGGCGTCCACACCTGATCCGGGTCGGCGGCCGGGTCCGGCGCGGGCCGGGCCAGCAGGTCGCGATCCGCATCACCCAGAATCCGGTGGGTGGCGCTGGCCAGTAGTTGGCGGTCGGCGTAGAGGTCGACCAGTAGCCGCTCCGGCGACAGCGTCGGCCACAGTGACTCCAGCTCCGCGGTCAGTTCCGGGCTGGCTCGCAGTTCGGCGCGGATGTCGGCGAGATCGCCCCGATCGAGCAGCCCGGCGCCCAACCTGTTCGCGACCTGCCCGGCCAGTGCGGTCACCACCTCGCGGTGGAAAATTCGCTTGGCCTCGTTGTGCGGCCGCCGCGAGCGCCGCGCCCGGGTACGCGCCGGCAGGCATACCTCGCGGTCCAGCCGGATGCGCTGCCCATCAACGGTGAGGTCGACGGGCTCGCTAGGCACCCGCTGGCGGTCCCGGACCGCTGCGGCCACCACTTTCGCCATCTCCGGTCGACCCTTGATCGCGGCCGTCTGGACGGATTCCACGCCGCGGGCGTGCAGCCCCGGGTGCAGCTGCGCCACCGTGGACAGCAGCACGCTGGTCTCGCCGAGAGAGGGCAGGACGTGCTCGATGTAGCGCAGGAACGTCGAGTTCGGCCCGACGACCAGTACACCGCGCTTGGCCAGCTGGCGGCGGTGGGTGTAAAGCAGGTAGGCCGCCCGATGCAGCGCGACGGCGGTCTTGCCGGTACCCGGACCGCCCTGCACCACCAGCACTCCTTGCGGCTTGGCGCGGATGATCCGGTCCTGTTCGGCCTGGATGGTCGCGACGATGTCGGACATCCGGCCCGTCCGGCTTTCCGCCAGCGCAGCGAGCAACGCTGCCTCGCTGGTCAGGCTGGAGGTGGTGGTGGACGACGGCTCCGCACCGTTTAGGTCGAGTACCTCGTCGTCAACGCCGAGTACCTTGCGGCTACGAGTCCGGATATGCCGCCGGCGGCGAACGCCCTCGGGACGGGCCGCGGTCGCGGTATAGAACGGGCGCGCCGCGGGTGCCCGCCAGTCGATGAGCAGGGGCTGGTAGTCGCGCTGTTCATCGAGTAGTCCCAGCCGCCCCACATAACGGACGCCCTGCGTGTCCCCGTCGGCGTTGTCGCCGTCGTCGGCGCCGGAGTGCAAATCCAGCCGTCCGAAACACAGGCCCTGCTCGACCCCGTCAAGGTTGGCCAGCTGCTGGGCGTACATCGCTGCGGCCGCGTCACGCTCGGTGAGCGCTTGGGGTGTGCCGGTGGTAGGAGCTCTCAGCACCTCAGCGAGCCGTGCAGCGGTGTACCGGCGGCGTTCATCGAGATGTCGGTAGAGCAGGCTGAGGTAATCCTGCTCGACGGTGACTTCCGGGTGCGCTACATCGGGGCTGTTGGGCAAGACCGACACGCGATGCATCCACCTTCTGCGACGGGTACGCGAACGTCACTGCCAACCGGTGAGCGGTTGCCGACATTCCAAGGTAGCAAGACCCGCGCCTTCGAGGCTTCGGTCAGTGCTGGCCGCTGGTGGTGTCGGCGGCGCTGTGGTCGTATCCGGGCGGGCGCACCCACGCCATCCAGTCGAAGGACGGAGTGGCGCCGTGAGTGATCGCGCCATGGCTGCTCTCGCCGTCGGGACCCGGCGTACTCGACACGCCGCTGGAGCGGAACATCGACAAGACGGTGCGGGCGGGCAGCAACTCGCCGTGCTGTTCGCCGATTTCAGTGTCACTTATCGCGTTAACCATTGGAATTCCCCCCAGCACAGGCGCTGTTCGCCCCTCACATACAGTGCGACGTCGGTACGAGGGTGGCAATCCGTGGCGCTACCCGACTCATACGGTGTGCTACTTAGTCATTTGGGCACGTGGAGGTGCCCGGAGTGCTGCCAGCCCCACCGGGTCTCGCTCATCCGGGATATTCCTGGGGTGCTGAATGTCGTCACCGGTCTCCAGCGATACAGGGTGGCCACATCCCGCATCGGGTCGCCCTGGAGGTACACGGGTAGCTGCTCAGCCCGGATCAGTGCTCGCGGGGTTGCGAACGGGCCGCCCAGCTCGGGTGCCAAGACGATAGCGCCGGCGCCGTCGGCGACGGGGGTGCTGACTCGCCAGGGGGGCAGCGTGGCGGTGCCCCCCGGAGTCCCGGCGATGCGCAGGCATGGGTAGAGGAACGCCACTGGCCAGTCGACCACGGCCTCGGTTGCGGGTGGCAGGACATCGTGCATCGGAACGGTGCGGGGGATGCGCGGCACGGAGAAGACCAGCGGCATCGCGGCGGGAGCCTGGTATGCGGTGACCGACAGCCGCACCAGCTCGGCTGACTCCGGTACCGCGATCCGGATATCCCTGGCAGCGGGTGCGCCAGGCTGATCGGCCAGCGTGACGCTGCGCATCCCACTGGGCTGGGCGGTGGGCTGCGCCGTGAGCTGGGCGCCGCCGGAACGGGCGAACTGCGCCACCAGGCTGGTACCTGGGCGCAACTGTCCGCTGATGGTGACCACGACCGGCCAGCCGCGGTCATCCAGCCGGTACCAGGGCGTGTGGCCGCGGATGAAGGGGCCGGTCCCGGCGGCGCGCCATCCCGGCAACGCCATCCCGGCCATGTCCACTGCGGTGGCTTCCGCAGGCACCAATCCCGCCGGATCGCCATCTGCGGACGGGGTGAGCAGCCCAGCCAACGGGTTGGTCTCCACCCGCAGATGGTCGGCCAGCCCGCAGCTCGACCCGGTCAACGTTGTGATGCTGTCGGCTGCCAGGCTGTAGCTGGTGCGCTGCCGGACACTTGCTCGGGCGACGGAGGCGACTTGCAGCCCGACGGTAGCCACGACCAAGACCAGTGCGAGCAGCCCTGGCGCCGGCACATACCGCGCGATCGGTACTGGTCGCCCGCCGGCCAGCGCCCAGGCCACCGATCCACCTGACACGGCTGCCAGCAGCAGGCCCCCGATCAGCACGGTGGTGGCGGCGGAGACGCCCCCGAGTTGGGGTGCGAGCGTGCCCCAGGTGACGCCGTAGTTCGACACGTAGGGCCACTGATTGCGGCCGGCCAGCGCGAAACCGGCCGCCAGCGCCAGCGCTGCGGTGGCAACTGCGCCGGCTGCGCCTGCCGTCAAGGGCCGGCACGTGGCCCGGGCGAGCGCGGGACCCGACCAGGCGTGCAGCGCGATGACCAGAACGGCGCTGCCCACCCCGGCAAACGCGCCGAAGTGGTAGGTCCACTTGGTAGGGGTGAAGGTCAACGCGGCCAGCGATAGCACCAGGGTCACCGCGATCCGGGTGACTGGGCCCCTGGCCACCGCCAACTGCCGCAGGCCCACCGACCCGCTGAGCCGCAACCAGCCGATCCCGGCGAGCCCAAGCAGGGTCAGCAGCACCGGTACCCGGCGCTGCAACGAGCCATCGACCGAGTCCACCGTGAGCAACGCCGCGTAGCGCTGCGGCTCCGCGAACCAGGGCTGGACCCCGTCGATCAA
>JBHELN010000109.1:0-3544 GCA_046263115.1 Pseudonocardiaceae bacterium
GACCACCGCGGCCAGCCCTACGAGGGCCAGCGAGGTCGCCGTAGCGCGTAGCGACATGCCGAGGCCGCGGGTGAAATACAGCACCACGAAGGTCTTGAGAGCGTCGACGGCACTTTCCCACGCGCGTCGGCGGCGATCCAGTAGCGGATCGCCTGGTTGCCTCGAACGAGGCCGAGGTCGGTACGCAGACTGCGACCCGATGACGGGTGGTCGGTGCCGGCCTTAGGGCCGACTCTGCCCCGTAGCCCGAAAAACAGTCCGGCGGTCACGGCAACAACCGCGACCGCTCCGATCGCGAACGGCAGCGGCCACCAGAGGCTGAGTAGGAAGCCGCCGCTGACCAGCGCCAGAAGCAGGCCCGCTGAACGAAAACCCCCTGGATGCCCCGGGACCGGCCTTGGAACGCGGGGGGGCACCAGGTCAGGGAACAGTGCGTAGTAGGGCGTGTACTAGCCGAAGTAACCCAGGAAGAACACCGCCAACGAGGTGGCGATCAAGGGCATCGACCCCGCGCCGAGCGGCATCCCGAGCAACGCGAGGACCATCAGCACAGCATCGCCGAGTATGAAAGGCAGTCGGCGGCCGATGCCGGTCGCTGGTCGAGTCCGACCAGCGACCGACAACCACCGGGACGATCAGCGCCACGACCCCCTCGCCCCCGATCAGGAGGCCGGTGACGGCCGGGCCGGACAACTCGGCGAGCAGCACCGGGAGGTAAGTGCCCACCACCGTGTACGCGAAGGCAACACCGAATGCGGGAAGCCCGAGGACGCTGAGGAACCAGCGTTGTGCCCGGCTGAGTGGATCCTCGGCGCCTACCTTGGATCCGGGTATTTCGGCTCCCACCACTTAGGAGGTGGACTGCTCACGGTCAGGCACCAGCCGCAGCGAGATCGAGTTGATGCAATAGCGCTGATCGGTGGGGGTGTCATAGCCCTCGCCCTCGAAGACGTGCCCGAGATGGCTATGGCAGGTGGCGCAAAGCACTTCCACACGCTTCATGAACATGCTGCGGTCCTCGCGCAGCAACACCGCATCGCCGGCCAACGGGGTGAAGAACGACGGCCAACCACAGTGCGACTCGAACTTGTGATCGCTGCGGAACAGCTCGGCTCCACAGGCACGGCACTCGTACACGCCCGTGGTCTTGGTGTGCTCGTACTCGCCGGTTCCCGGCGGCTCGGTGCCCGCCTGGCGTAGCACCGCGTATTCCTGCGGGGTGAGTTGCTCGCGCCACTGTGCGTCGGATTTGACGACCTTGGGTGCCGCGCCCTTCACCGGATCCATAACCTACACGCTACGCGAGCGATGGTGGTCGGCTCAGCCCAGCAGGGTAGTGATGACGAATGTCGTGACCTCCCACACGGTGACGGCGACCCCCAGCAGGATCAGCGTCACTACCAGGACGGCCATGATTCGACGGGGACCTTGGGTCCGGTTGGCGCAGTCAGCGAAGTCGCTGACGCCGGATAGGTAACCCTCGACGGTGAACCTGGAACGCAGCAGGTGCGCGCGGTCGAGGTGCTCGGAGAAGGCCCGCACCTCCGGATCGTCGCGGTCCAGCCCGATCAGCTCGTCGTCCAGCCGGCGACGCTCCTGCTCGTCCGGTCGCCAAGGTTCGCTGCCCACCACTGCTTCACGGTAGCTTGCCGATCGTGGGTCGTGGTGACGCGCTGGAACTCACGGTGCCCGGGCCGGAAGGCGAGCGCGCCGTGCGAGTGTCCAACCCGGACAAGATCTATTTCCCGGAGCGCGGCATCACCAAGCGGCAGATCGTGGAGTACTACCTGGCGGTGTCCGAGCCGCTACTGCGCGTCCTGGCGCAGCGCCCCGTCACACTGAAGCGTTTCGTGGACGGGGTGACCGGTGCAGCTTTCTATGCCAAGCGGGTGCCCCGCGGTGCGCCAGCCTGGGTTGATTCCGTGGAGATCACCTTTCCATCCGGACGCACCGCTCGCGAGGTGTGCCCCACCGAGCCCGCGGTGCTCGCCTGGGCGGCGAACCTGGGCACCTTCGACTTCCATCCGTGGCCGGTGCGCCGGCCGCACCTCGATCATCCCGACGAGTTGCGGGTCGACCTCGATCCGCAACCCGGGACTGATTTCGCCGACGCGGTGGTCGTGGCCGGGGTGTTGCGTGAGGTGTTGTCCGAGGCGGGCCTGGTCGGTTATCCCAAGACGTCCGGGGGCCGGGGGATTCACGTCGCGGTCCGGATCCGCCCGCAGTGGACGTTCGTCCAGGTACGCCGGGCAGTGATCGCGTTGGCTCGGGAAGTGGCGCGTCGGATCCCGCAGCGGGCCACCGTGTCGTGGTGGAAGGAGGAGCGCGGCGAGCGGGTGTTCCTGGATTTCAATCAGGCAGCCCGGGATCGCACCATCGCCTCGGCGTGGTCGGTGCGCGGCACCCCGAGAGCCACCGTGTCGATGCCGGTGAGCTGGGGCGACCTAACGGATGTGCACCCAGACGATTTCGACGTGCTCACCGTGCCGGGACTTCTCGCCCAGCGGGGTGATCCGCACGCCGAGCTGGACGACGAGTCCTTTGGCGTGGAGACGTTACTGGACTGGGCGGTGCGCGATGAGCGCGACCACAATCTCGGTGACCTGCCTTACCCCCCGGAGTACCCAAAGATGCCCGGCGAGCCGCTTCGGGTACAACCGAGCCGCGCGCGGCATTCGACCAGCGAAAACCCCGTCCCTGCCCGAGGCGCCGACGGCGGCGGTGGACACGATGACCGCGACGAAACAGACGCAAAGTTGCGCGAGTTCTGACACGTGCTCGGTGGGCGGGTGCCCCCGCCGGCCTCAGGCGCGGCAGCTGTGCGACATGCACTACACCCGGCAGCGGCGCACCGGCAGCCCTCACATCACACGGTGGCCAGGTCCGCTTGCCCGATTGGTGGCGAGCGAACGCGCGGAAACTTCTGGGCGAGTACAGCGCCCGCACCTTCTCCCGGCAGTGGACGGCGTCACGGCTGCTCCAGGACATCAGTCGGGAGATCGGCAAGGACGTGACCCGGCCGGCACCCTCTGCCGCGATACGGCCCAACGGGTCGGTAAACAGCAGCAAGCTGGAACGGCTCGCGCACGTCGAACTCATCCGCTATCTGGGCGGGCCGTCATCGTGACCAGCATCCCCGTCGACACGGCCCCCAACTCCGAAGAGCTGCGCGCCGCCGTCCATCGACTGGTCAACGCCCTGTGCAGATCGCCCGGAACGAGCACGGTAGTGGTTTGTGCGCTACGCGATCCGGTACCTATCTGGGTATTGACCATGAAAACACGTATTTTTGCCGGTCAAGCCTGCTGACTGAGGTGCTGACCGGTGCTGACTGAAGCCAGCCGGCCGGTCAGCGAATCGGCACACCGCCGCAGCTCAGCGACTGGCCGAGGTGCTGACTCGCCAGTCAGCATCGACCGGCATCAGTCAGCAAACGGGCGGCAATTGGATTATCGCACCGCCACGTAACTTCTCGGTGGCAATGCCCGATTGCACTGCTATCAGGGGTGACCAAGGGGGGAGATCGGGGTCTTCCGATGAGTGC
>JBHELN010000110.1:0-5027 GCA_046263115.1 Pseudonocardiaceae bacterium
GTGCTCATCCACCCGCGAGGGGACCAGGCCGGCGGTCAGTCCCAACGCGCTTTTCCCGCGTGCAGATGCAATGCCACCGCCTGCTCGGCCACCGTGGCGCGCCCTCGCTCGATCTCCGCGTTCGCCGCCGCCAGCGCGACCGCGTTGTCCGGATAGGGATCCCTATCTGCACACGCCCGCCTCTCCATTGTGGAGGTCAACCATGCGCTCCCGGCGATCCTTTACTACTCCGGCAGATCCCGAGCGGCTTGATCAGGCGGTTCATCACGATCTGTAGACCGATCGTCATCGCAGCGCGCTCATTGCACGACTACCGCGCCGAGAGTGTTGAGGAGATGGCGCTGCGGCCCAGGAGCGAGATCAATGGCTTCGTTCCAAGCCGTCAATCTTGTTCCGGGATGACCTGTACTACCGGCTTTGACCAGCGGAGATGAGCCGCTAGCGTCTCGGGCTGTCACTCCAGCGATGCTGAGTAGCGGATGAATACCGCCCCAGTAGATCAGGGCGAAAAGTAGCCTACTCACAGTGATATTGGCTGGTCGGACATGGCGCCCCCGGCAGGATTCGAACCTGCGCTCCCGCCTCCGGAGGGCGGTGCTCTATCCCCTGAGCTACGGGGGCCTGCCAGCTGCAGAGGGTACCGCTACCGATCGGCCACGCCCAAGGCGGTGTCGGTCAGCGCGGTGCCGGTAGCGGTTGCGCGCCGCGCTGGGTGATCATCTGGGCCATGTACTCGCTCTCGGCGCTCTGCGAAACAACCATTTTCTCCGCCAGGTTGCGCACCTGAGCGATCTCGCCGTGCTGCGCTGCGTACCGGGCCATCGGTGCCCCGCCCTGGTGATGGCGCAACATCAGCTGCAGGAACAGCATGTCGAACTGGGCGCCGCTGGCGGCCCGGAGCCGGTCCAGATCAGCGGGGGAGGCCATTCCTGGCATGGTCGCCATGCCAGACGACCCGCCGCCGTGTGCCATCCCCGCCATCCCGGGCATCGAGTCAGCGCCTGTTATCCAGGTCATGTACCGGCCGGTGGGCAATGCGGCGGCGTTCCACAAGCTGAGCCAGCCTTGCATCTGGCCGATCTGCTCGAGCTGGTTGGTTTCGATGTCGAATGCCAGCAACCGGATCGCGGGATCGGCGCTGCGGTCCCGCGCGAGGCCCGCCATCAGGGCCGCCTGGCGGTGGTGCACTGACATGTCCTGCGCGAACCCGATGTCCACTGTGCCGCCTTTGGACTGAGCCCATCCTCCGCCTACCGGGGGCAGCGCCGTGCCCAGCGCCGCGCCGAGCAGCAGCACAGCGAGCACCGCGCCGCTGGCCAGAATTATCCGGATCCACCGAGCCGGCCGCTTGCCGGTGGTTGGCACCTCGCCGCTACCAGCGCCCACCCCGCCATGCACGATCGCCTCCGCCATAGCGCGGCTCAGCCACCGGGTGCGGGCGGGGTGTCACCGGGAGCGGACGGTGCGGTCCCGTCAGTCGGCGCTGCACCGCGGCCACCGGAAAAGGTCAATGGCACGGCATCCGGACCGGGCGGAGCCGCGACGAACGGTGGTGGTTTCGTCGGGTCGAACAGGCCGGTGAGCTCGTCGCAGCTGGCCCCGATCTCCGGGTAGGTGTACTGGTTGAGCCGCAGCGCCTGGATGAAGTGGTCGATCCGCTTGTCGGCGGCGTCGGTCACCTTGAGCTGGTGCCCCCACGACTGCAGGGAGATCGGCGCGTCCAGGCCTGGGTAAGGAGACAGCATCAGGTAGTTCGAGCCCTGCACGCGGTCACGCAGTGACTGCAGTGCCGCTCCGGTGATCTTGGTCGGATTGTAGGCGATCCATACCGCGCCATGTTCCAGGGCGTGGACCATGTTCTCGTTGCGCACCGGCGCCGCGTAGACCACCCCGTTGCAGGCCGCCCAGGTCCCGTCATGTGGACCTCCGAACGGAGGGCTGTGGTCGTAGGCCACCCGCTTGTCCGGCCCGATATGACCCCGACCGGCGCCGTAGTTCTCCATGACAACGCCCTTGATGTGCGTGGAGGGGTCCCGGTTGTCAGCGGTCGGGGTGAAGGAGCGGCGGTCCTCGTACCGGGTGAACATGTAGCCGAAGACGCCGATCGCGAACACCAGGACAGCAACAACCGCAGCTATCGTCCCCCACGGCTTGGATTTGGTCGCCGTCACGACCGGGCGTGCTGTGCGCACTGCCTTGCTGGTCTTGCCGCTTGGCATCCCTGATTGGTCCTCGCTCACGATGGAGTCTGCTGCCAGACCGCGGCGCCAGTGTAGGGACCTGGAGTCAATACCGGGTGAACCCGGGCCGTCAAACTCCGTTCACCGGCGGGCCGTCACACCTCCCTAGACTCACAGGGGTGACTCCCTCCGCGCTCGCCGACCTCGTCCGATCCGTCGCTCATGGCGTTCTGGCCGACCATGGTCTCGACCCCGCCGCGCTACCGGACACGGTGACGGTGCACCGCCCGCGTGATCCGCAGCACGGTGACTATGCCACCAACGTGGCGTTGCAGGCGGGGAAGAAGGCCGGCGTGGCACCCCGGGACTTGGCCGGGTGGCTGGCGCAGGAGCTGGCGCGGCGCCCCGGAGTACGCACCGCTGAGGTCGCTGGCCCGGGTCTGGTCAACCTGTGGTTGGGCGTCGGCGCTCACAGCGAGATCCTCGCGCAGGTGCTCGCCGCCGGAGAGCGCTTCGGGGCCAGTAATGCGCTGGCGGGCCACCGGATCAACTTGACGGTCGTCTCGGCCAACCCTAACGGCCCGCTGCACCTTGATGACGTTCGCTTGGCGGTGGTAGGCGACGCGCTGTGCAGCATCCTCGCCTTCGCGGGCGCTGTGGTGATCCGGGGATACGCCGACGGGGACGTCGTCGCCGCCAAGCGAGCCCTCGACGATGCGCTCGGCGCTGACCACGACGACGCACCGGGCGACGAGCGGGCCGCCGTCGAGGTGCTGTCCGGGCAGCAGGTGAACGTTCGCCAAGGCGTCGGCGTGCAGCCGACCAAGCGGGAAATCACCATGGCGGAGTTCGTCGACGAAGCCGGAGTGGACGCCGCCCGCTACGCACTGATCCGGTGGTCGTATGCCTCGCCGATCGACATCGACCTCAACGTCTGGTCGAGACGGACCGACGGTGATCCGGTGTTCTCCGTACAGTACGCACACGCCCGGGTGGCGTCACTGGCCCGCAACGCCGCCGATCTCGGGATCAGCTCCTCGGGCGCACAACTCCGGCTGCTCGACCACCACCGGGAAGGCGAGTTGATCCGCACGCTGGGTGAATTCCCCCGGATCGTGGTCTCGGCCGCTGCGCTGCGCGAGCCGCACCGGGTGGCCCGTTACCTGGAAAAACTGGCCGGTGCCTTCCACAACTTCTTCGGCACCTGCCGGGTGCTGCCAACGGGCGACGAGGAAGCCGGCCCCGTGCACGCCGCCCGGTTGGCGCTGTGCGAGGCGACTCGCCAGGTGCTGGCCAACGGCCTGAGCCTACTCGGCGTCAGCGCACCGGAGCGGATGTGAGAGCGCACCCGGCCGGGCCGCGCCATGCTGACGTGCTGGCCCCGGCCTCCACCGCCGGCCCGCGCCCGGCTGGTGCCGACGAGTTGAACGTGCTACATCCGGCGGTCTGGCCCCGAGGGGCACACCGCGACGATGACGGTGCGGTGCGACTCGCCGGGGTCGAGGTCGGCGAACTCGCCGAGGCGTACGGTACGCCGCTGTTCGTCGTGGACGAAGCGGACTTCCGGGCCCGCTGCGCCGAGCACGCCGCCGCCTTCGGCGCCCCCCACCGCGTGCACTACGCGGCCAAAGCCTTCCTGTGCACCGACGTGGCGCGCTGGGTGGCCGAGGAGGGCCTGAGCCTGGACGTGTGCACCGGTACCGAGCTTGCGCTCGCGCTGCACGCCGGATTCCCCGCAGCCCGCATCGCGATGCACGGCAACAATAAATCCGCCGACGAGCTGACCGCCGCCGTGACTGCCGGCGTCGGCGCGGTGGTGCTCGACTCCTTCCTGGAGATTGCCCGGCTGGACGACATCGCCCGCCGGCACGCCGTGGTGCAACCGGTGCTGATCCGAGCGACCGTCGGCGTCGAGGCGCATACCCACGAGTTCATCGCCACCGCGCACGAAGACCAGAAATTCGGCTTCTCGCTCGCGGCCGGGGATGCCGCAGAGGCCGTTCGGCGAGTGCTCAAATCTCAGGGGCTGCGGCTGGTGGGTCTGCACAGCCACATCGGCTCGCAGATCTTCGACGCGGACGGCTTCGAGCTCGCGGCGCACCGGATGGTCGGTCTGCTGGCATCGATCCGTGATGAACACGGCCCCGACGCTCTGTATGATGTCGGCACCCTGGACCTCGGCGGTGGGCTGGGAATCGCCTACACCGCCGACGACGACCCCCCGCAACCGGCCACGCTGGCCGCGCATCTAAAGGCCATCGTGAACGCCCGCTGCCGGGCGGCCGGCATGCCCACCCCTGAGCTGGTCATCGAGCCAGGCCGGGCGATCGCCGGGCCTGGCACCATAACCCTCTACGAGGTGGGCACCATCAAAGAGATCACGGTGGCGGCATCGACCCAGCGGCGCTATATCTCAGTGGACGGCGGAATGAGCGACAACGTGCGCACCGCACTGTATGACGCAACCTATGACTGCCGGCTGGTGTCCCGCTGGTCCGAGGCGCCTGCCGCGCTGTCCCGGGTCGTCGGCAAGCACTGCGAGTCCGGTGACGTGGTGGTCCGCGACTGCTGGCTGCCTGATGATCTGGCCCCGGGTGACTTGCTGGCTGTTGCCGGCACCGGCGCGTACTGCTACTCCATGTCCAGCCGGTACAACCTGCTACCTCGACCGGCGGTAGTCGCCGTCCGCGAGGGCGCGCACCGGCTGCTGCTGCGCCGCGAGACGATGGCCGACCTGCTATCCCTGGAGGTCTCGTGAGCCGACCCATTGCGCGGGAGGCCTGCTCGCAGAGCCGACCCATTGCGCGGGAGGCCTGCTCGCAGGGCCGACCCATTGCGCGGGAGGCC
>JBHELN010000111.1:0-4292 GCA_046263115.1 Pseudonocardiaceae bacterium
CCGTCCCGCAAGCGCGCACCATTCCGCTCCAGCCCTGCTGCCGAACCGGTCGGAGACCCTACAGTTGGAGGCCCCACAGTGGGCCCGATCGTCGGCACCGCGATGGAGATCGACGGGCCGCACAGTCCGCAACAGGTGATCGCCGGCCTCCGGGCCACGAGCGAAGGTGAAGACCTCGTCCAGCTGCTAACCCCCGAGGGGCAGCGAGTCTCGCATCCGCAGTTCGAGTTGGAGATCTCCGCAGCGGAGATTCAGGCGCTGTATCGCGACATGGTGCTCGTCCGCCGCGCCGATCGGGAGGCCAACGTCCTGCAGCGCCAGGGCCAGCTCGGTCTGTGGGCCCCGCTGCTGGGCCAGGAGGCCGCGCAGATCGGGGCCGGTCGCGCGCTCGGGCCGCAGGACATGGCCTTCCCGTCCTACCGGGAGCACGGCGTCGCGTGGTGCCGCGGGGTGGATCCCACCGAACTGTTCGGCATCTTCCGCGGTATCGATCAGGGCTCGTGGGATCCGATCAGCACTGGATTCCAGCTGTACGCCATCGTGGTGGGCAGTCAATGCCTGCACGCCACCGGCTACGCGATGGGACAGCGGCTGGACGGCAAGATCGGCAACGGTGAGACGGGCGAAGCCACCATCTGCTTCTTCGGTGACGGTGCCAGCTCCCAGGGCGACGTGCACGAGGCTTTCGTCTGGGCGGCCGTCTATGACGCACCGGTGGTGTTCTTCTGCCAGAACAACCAGTGGGCGATCTCGGCATCACTGGATCGCCAGACCCGGGTGCCGCTGTATCGCCGGGCCCGCGGCTACGGCTTTCCCGGGATCCGGGTGGACGGCAACGACGTGCTGGCCGTGTTGGCGGTCACGCGGTGGGCGCTGCGGGAGTGCCGCACCGGCAACGGCCCGGTGTTGATCGAGGCCTGCACCTACCGGATGGACGCGCACACCACCTCCGACGACCCGACCCGCTACCGGCTCGCCGATGAACTGGAGGAATGGAAGCTCAAAGACCCCCTCGAGCGGGTGCGGGTGCACCTGGTGCGGGAGGGCCTGACGGGGCCGGAGTTCTTCGAGGAGCTGGCCACTGAAGCCGACGAGTTGGCGCGTCGGCTGCGCGATTACTGTACGTCGATGCCGGTCCCAGGCCCGGAGCGGATCTTCTCGAAGATCTACGCCGAACCGCCGCCGTCTCTCGAGTCGGCCCGTACGGATTACCTGGCCTACCAGGCGTCGTTCGCCTTCGATGATCCTGGGGATGAGCACTGATGGGGGACACCGGCGGACCGCAGTCGATCACCCTGGCCAAGGGTCTCAATCAGGGCCTGCGAGCTGCGATGGAGGCCGACCCCAAGGTCATCTTGATGGGCGAGGACGTCGGTAAGCTTGGCGGGGTCTTCCGGATCACCGACGACTTACAGAAGGACTTCGGCGAGCAGCGTGTGCTGGACACCCCACTGGGCGAGTCCGGGATCATCGGTACTGCGGTAGGGCTCGCGCTGCGGGGCTACCGGCCGGTCTGCGAGATCCAGTTCGACGGGTTTGTCTTCCCCGCCTTCGACCAGATCGTCACCCAACTCGGCAGGTTTCATTACCGCTCGCAGGGCAAACTGCGGATGCCGGTGGTGGTGCGCGTACCGTACGGCGGCGGCATCGGCGCTGTCGAGCACCACTCGGAGTCCCCGGAGTCCTACTTCGCCCACACCCCGGGGCTCAAGGTGGTGTCGTGCGCCAACGCCGTCGATGCCTACTGGATGATCCAGCAGGCGATCGCCTGCGATGACCCAGTGATCTTCTTCGAGCCCAAGCGGCGGTACTGGGAGAAGGCCTCGCTGGACCTGGCGGTGGCTCCGCCGCCGCTGTTCAGCTCGCGGCTGGTGCGCTGCGGCACGGCCGCGACCGTGGTGGCCTACGGGCCGATGGTCCGCACCGTGCTGGATGCCGCCGCCGTCGCCGAGCAGGACGGCCAGCCGCTGGAGGTCATCGACCTGCGCACGTTGTCCCCGCTGGATCTGGCGCCGGTGTTCGACTCGGTGCGCCGCACCGGTCGGTTGATCTGCGTATCAGAGGCGCCCGGCGAGGCCTCACTGACCGGTGACCTGGCGGCCCGGGTGTCGCAGGAGTGCTTCTACTCGCTAGAGGCCCCGGTGCTGCGGGTGACCGGTTTCGACACTCCCTATCCCCCCGCGATATGCGAGGAGGACTACCTTCCCGATCTGGACCGCATACTCGACGCCGTCGACCAGGTGCTGAGGTACTGACGCTCGATGACTCGCATCTTCGCGCTACCCGACGTCGGGGAGGGACTCACCGAGGCGGAGATCCTGCGCTGGCACGTCGCGCCGGGGGACACGGTCACGCTCAATCAGATCATCGTGGAGATCGAGACCGCCAAGGCCGCTGTCGAGCTGCCCAGCCCCTACGCCGGAGTCGTCAGCGAGCTGCTCGCCGAACCCGGCGCCACCGTGGCGGTCGGCTCCCCGCTGATCGCGATCGACACCGGTGATGCCGCGCTGGAACCTGCCGCTGCGGGCGTGATCGGCGAGGCGGGTCCAGGCGGGCGAATCACCACCCTGGTCGGTTACGGCCCGCGGACCGCAACCATGACCCGACGCCCCCGGAAGCCCACCCTCGCTGCCCCGGCAGCAGAGGATCGGGGATCGGTGCCGCTGGCCAAGCCACCGGTGCGCAAGCTGGCCAAGGAGCTGGGGATCGACCTGACCACAGTGCTTGGCTCGGGAACCGGTGGAGTGATCACTCGGGAGGATGTGCGACACGCCGCGGCTGCTATGCCCGCCGGCAACGGCACTGGATCGGGTTCGGGCGTGGCGCCTCGCGCCGGGCAGCGCCGGGAACCGGTACGCGGCGTGCGCAAAGCCACCGCGGCCGCAGTGGTGTCCTCGGCGTTCACCGCGCCGCACGTCACGATGTTCCTCACCGTGGACGTCACCGCGATGGTGCAGCTACGAGCCCGCCTGGTGGCGCAGCCCGCGTTCCGGGGCGTGAAGTTAACCCCGCTGACGTTCGCGGCTCGGGCCCTGTGCCTGGCGGTGCGGCACGCGCCCGAGGTCAACGCCAGCTGGGACGAGGCGACCGGCGAGATCGTCTACTTCGACTACGTGCACCTCGGCATCGCCGCAGCCACGCCACGCGGGTTGGTGGTCCCCAAGATCCATCACGCAGACCGGATGCCGCTGCGCGAGCTCGCCGTCGCCCTGGAAGAGCTGGCGGCGGCGGCTCGGGAGGGGCGTACCGCGCCCGGTGACATGCTCGGTGGCACGATCACCATTACCAACGTCGGTGTCCTCGGGATCGACACCGGCACCCCGATCCTCAACCCCGGCGAGTCCGCGATCCTGGCGCTGGGCGCGATCCGGGAGCAGCCGTGGGTGGTGGACGGCGCCGTGGTGCCACGCCAGATCTGCCAGCTCGCCCTGTCCGTTGATCACCGCGTGGTCGACGGCGCGCAAGGCTCCCGATTCCTCACCGACATCGGAGCACTGCTCACCGACCCCGCTTTGGCGCTCACCTTCTGAATCCCCTAGCCCGCTGAATGCGGGTTGACCCACGCGAGGAAGGAGGACGGGGAGAGGGCGTGGGCGTGCGGTGGGAGGCGGGTGCGCAACGGGCGGTCGGCCGTCACAACTAGCCAGTCGCGGCCGTCGGTGACGATGTCGATGATGGTGTCGTCAGCGGCGCCGGGAGCGCGGACGACGTCGACGCCGGGAACATCGGCCGCGCGCGCGGCCGCTCCTTCCAGCACCAGCACCGGGCTGTCCACCCAACCGAAAAACCGCTTGCGGGTTCGAGCATTGACACCGAAGCTACCGTGCGGCAGCGGGAGCACTCCCGGCCCGGCTGCGGCTACCTCGGACAGGAAACGCTCGGCGGCGCCGGCCCGGTCCTTCCACCAGCCGTCGGGGCGCGAGCCGACGACGTTCGCCGCATCCACCACGAGTCCTATCCGGGTCACCCGCAGCGCGGGCCAATTAGCCGCGAAAGCTGGATGCAGGTTCAGCCCGGTGACGTCGCCTTCCGGAACCCAGGCGAGCTGCGTGCATTCGGCATTGGGACGTACCGGCAGCGGCGCGGCGGCGTCTGCGACCACACTGGTGAACGACCAGGCGTCACCGGCGGGGCGATCCACCCACTCACCACGAATGCGCACTCGATCGGGGTCCACGGCGGCCTCTTCGGCCGCTTCGCGCAGCGCGGTCTGCACCGGCGTCTCGACGCCGTGCCGGGCGCCACCCGGCATTCCCCAGAGATCCCCGTGCTGCGTCCACGGCGCGCGATAC
>JBHELN010000112.1:0-35861 GCA_046263115.1 Pseudonocardiaceae bacterium
CGTGTTCTGCAGCGCCGGTCGCCGCGGGCTGCAACTCGAGCTGGCTCCCGACGAACTGGTTCGAGCGACGAAGGCGACCGTGGCTCCGATCGCAACCACCTCGGGAGCGCTCCCACAGTGCTCCAGCGCCTGAGTCGCCGCCCGCTGTCAGGTGCCCGGCGCGCGAGGAGGTGCACAGGCATCCATGAGACCGAAGACCGCACGGGCCGGGATTCACGTGCCTGCTGGGCGGCCGCTGAAGAATGCGACATGGGCTGGGGCGGGAAGGGCGACTGACAGGCATGGGGGGCGCTGACAAGGCGTCAACCAGTGGGATCGGGTAAGGCACCCAACTGGCGCGCCAACCACCCCGCGACCGCGCCTTCCAGCGCTGCGAGATCCGCCTTGAGCGCGTGGTCCCCCGGCACCAGCACGACCTCGCGGCCGGCAGCAGGCTCGGGACGGCCGAAGGGATCCCGCTCGCCCTGCACGACCAGCGCCGGCACGGTCACCCCGTCCAGCTCGTCCATCCGGCTTCGATCCGGGCGCCCCGGGGGATGCACCGGAAACGCCAGAGACAGCACGGCTACGGCGCCGCCCGCTGCCGCGGTGCGGCAGGCCACCCTGGCCCCGGAGGAACGGCCCCCAAAGATCATGGGCAGGCCGGCGAATACCCCCTCCGCCAGGGACCGGCTGACCGCCAGCCACGCCTCGTCCAGCTGACGTGCCGGGGCGGGGGCGCGCCGGCCCGCGACCCGGTAGGGCTGGGTGACCAGCGCCACGTGCACCCCGACCGCGGTCGCCGCCCTGGTGCCGGCCGCGAGATCCGGCGCACCGATCGATCCGCCTGCGCCGTGGCCGAGCAGCAGCACGGCACGGCCCTGCTGCTCAGCACAATGCAGCTCGACGTGAGCTGATCCGTGCGGCGTCGAAATGGTCAGCCCGGTCACCGGACCTGATCCAGGTTCAACAGCGCAGGCTGCTCCGGCTCCAGACGTTCGATGAGCTCAGGGCCGCCGTGGCGGACGTCGTTGACGGCCGTGGAGACCGGCCGCAGCTCCAGCGCCTGCACCAACTGCTCTGATGGCGGGTCGAGCAGTCCGCGGACATCGTCAGAATCGGGATCCAGCCAGGCCTGCCACGACTGCGCGGGCAGAATCAGCGGCATCCGGTCGTGGATCTCGCGCAGCGGCCCCACCGCCTCGGTGGTCAGCACCGCGCAGGTCACCAGCGGCGAAGCGGCGGCATCCGGACCACGCCAGGTGGACCACAAGCCGGCCAGGGCGAGCGGCGAGCCATCCGCCGGGGTGATGAAGAACGGCTGCCTGCGCTCACCCGAACGTTGCCACTCGTACCAGCCATCAGCCGGTAGCAGGCAACGCCGCCGCGCCACCGCGTCACGGAAGGCGGGCTTGCCAGCCGCGCTCTCGGCCCGGGCATTGATCAGCCGGGACCCGATTCCGGGATCCTTGGCCCAGTGCGGCACCAGTCCCCAGCGCATTACTCGGATGCTGCGCACCGTGCGATCCGGGTCAGGAGTTCCGTCGGAGTCGCGGGGATGGCGGGTCACCACTGACAGTACTGGCTTGGTGGACGCGACGTTGTAGGCCGCTGTGGGCGCGCCATCGTCGGTGGCGTCGACGGCGTCGAAGTCGACGGCCAACGTGGCGGGATTCCTCGTCGAGGCGTACCTGCCGCACATAGCCCCATCGTGACATGACCGGCTGCGCAATGATGGCGCCATGACCATTTCGACCCAGCTACCGTGGGCCGCGCCGCTGGCGACGGGCCCGGTGCGGGCCACTGTCACCGTGCCGGGATCGAAGTCGATCACCAACCGGGCGCTGTTGCTCACCGCGCTGGCCGGTACCGGTGGCACCATCCGGCGAGCGCTACGCAGCCGGGACACCGATCTGATGACCGGCGCGCTGCGGGCCCTGGGCGTGCCGGTGACCAGCCGTGACAGTTGCGGCACTGAGCTGCACGTCGCGGCGCACGGCGGGCTGCGCGGGCCCGCGCTGGTGGATTGCGGGCTGGCCGGCACTGTGATGCGTTTCGTGCCGCCGCTGGCCGCGTTGGCTGATGGCCCGGTTCGCTTCGACGGCGACGAGCAGGCCCGGCAGCGGCCGATGGGCGCGGTGCTGGGCGCACTGCGGGCACTGGGTTGCCGGGTCGAGGGGGACTCGTTGCCCTTCATGCTGCACGGCACCGGCCGGGTGCCGGGTGGTGTGGTGGGCATCGATGCGTCGGGTTCCTCGCAGTTCGTTTCCGGATTGCTGCTGTCCGCCGCGAGGTACGACGCCGGGATCCTGGTTCGGCATGACGGCCCACCGGTGCCATCCCGGCCGCACATCGAGATGACCGTGCAGATGCTCGCGGAGCGTGGCGTCGAGATCTGCACCGACGGGGCGACCTGGTGGGAGGTGGCGCCTGGCGCCGTCGCCGGCGGCGACTACGACGTGGAGCCGGACCTGTCCAATGCGACGGTGTTCCTGGCGGCGGCCGCGGTCACCGGCGGGCAGGTCACCGTGCCGGGCTGGCCACGGCACACCACCCAGGCCGGCGACGCGATCCGCCCGCTGCTGGTGCAGATGGGGTGCACCGTAGAGCTGCATGACCACGGGCTGACCGTGTCAGGTCCCGACCGGCTCGATGGGCTCGACGCCGATCTGCATGACGTCGGGGAGCTGACTCCGACCGTCGCGGCACTTGCAGCGCTGGCTGCAACGCCGTCGCGGCTGAGCGGCATCGCCCACCTGCGCGGGCACGAGACCGACCGGCTGGCCGCACTGGCCACCGAGATCGGCGCGCTGGGCGGCGACATCCGGGAGATCCCCGACGGTCTGGAGATCTGTCCCCGGCCGTTGCGCGGGGACCCCGCCCGTCCCTGGGGCGCCTACGCCGATCACCGGATGGCCACCGCAGGCGCGATCCTAGGTCTGGTGGTCCCGGGGATTGCTGTCGACGACATCGCGGCGACGACCAAGACGCTGCCGGAGTTCCCGGCACGTTGGGCCACGATGCTGGCGGGTGGTGACGGCTGAACCGGCCGGGCAGCGCCCCCCGGCGCGCTCACAGTCTCGACGAATCCGACGTTCGAGTCCGGCCCGGGCGCAGCGGTTCGCGTCCTCGTACCAAGCGCCGTCCCGAGCATGCGGACGCGGCGGCCGCGATGGTGGTGGCGGTGGATCGCGGCCGGTGGACCTGCGCGCCCGGGGGTGATCCGACCATCCGGGTGACCGCGATGCGGGCCCGTGAGCTCGGGCGAACCCCGGTGGTGGTGGGTGACCGGGTAGGGCTGGTCGGCGACGTCAGCGGCGCACCGGACGGGCTCGCCCGGATCATCCGCGTCGAGGAGCGGACCAGCGTGCTGCGCCGCACGGCCGACGACACCGACCCCTACGAGCGGATCGTGGTGGCCAACGCCGAGCAGCTGCTGATCGTGGCCTCATTGGCCGACCCACCGCCCCGCTTCGGGCTCATCGACCGATGCCTGGTGGCCGGCTACGCCGGTGGCCTGGAGCCGGTGCTCTGCCTGACGAAACGGGATCTCGCCGCGCCGGACGCGGTGCTGGAGCGGTACGCGGCGCTGGAGTTGCCGGTACTGGTGACCAGCCCGCAGATCGGGGTGGAGCCGGTGCGAGCGCGGCTGGCGGGCCGGGTCTCGGCGCTGGTCGGGCACTCCGGCGTGGGCAAATCGACGTTGGTGAACCGGCTGGTACCGGACGCGTTCCGGGCCACCGCTGCGGTCAGCGGGGTGGGCAAGGGACGGCACACCTCGAGCTCGGCGGTGGCGCTGCCGCTACCGGGCGGCGGGTGGGTGGTGGACACGCCGGGAATCCGCTCCTTCGGGCTGGCGCACGTGACACCGAACGACGTGGTCCGCGCCTTCGGCGATCTGGCCGAGGCCATCGCTGACTGTCCTCGCGGCTGCACCCATCTCGGGCCGCCCGCGGACCCGGAATGCGCGCTGGACGAACTCGCCGGGGCCGCCCACCGCCGGGCGATGTCCGTGCGGCGCCTGCTCGCCGCGCTCGCCGAGTCGGGTTGATCTGCCCACCCGGTAACTGGCACCGTCAGGTGGTGCTCGTCGATGTGACCGTCACCTACTTGGAGATGACTTCGGCTGACCAGCTCGTCACGGGAATGTTACCGCCGGCGGAGATCGTGCTCGACCGCGTCGACGCGACCACGCTGGCACTGATCCGGTCGACCCACGACCGCATCGCCGCACCGCACCATTGGTCGAGCCTGGGATGGTCCGAACAACAGTGGTTGAACCTGCTGGCCCGCCCGGGGATGCGGTGCTGGATCGCTCGGGTTGGTGCAGAGGTCATCGGCATGATCCTGATGGACAGGCATGCGGGGGGCGATGTCGAGATCACCAAGTTCGGGTTGGTGCCCGAATGGGTCGGTCGGGGATTCGGTGGCCACCTCCTTACTCTGGCCACCAGGCTGGCTTGGGACCTCGGTAAGGTCGACCGGGTCTGGCTGGGCACCACCTCTATCGACCACCCGCATGCCCTGAGCAACTACCGCGGCCGCGGGTTTCGCCCGTTTCGCATCGAGCACACGCCGCGGCAGGTCTAGTTATGCGGTCATGTGCGGGTAGGTGTGGTTGCTCGGTGGGTCGAAGGTCTCCTTGATGGCCTGGGGACTGGTCCAGCGCAGCAAATTGATCAGCGAGCCGGCCTTGTCGTTGGTTCCCGAGGCGCGGGACCCGCCGAAAGGCTGGCGACCCACGACCGCGCCGGTCGGCTTGTCGTTGACGTAAAAATTGCCTGCGGTGAAGCGCAGCGTTTGCTGCGCCTGCACTATCGCCTGCCGCTCGGTGGCGAAGACCGCGCCGGTCAGCGCGTACGGGCCGGTGGACTCAACCAGGTCGAGGATCGCCGGGTAGTCGCCGTCGGGGTAGACGTGTACCGCAAGGATGGGCCCGAAGTACTCCGTGGTGAACACCTCGTGTTTGGGATCACCGCCGAGCAGCACGGTGGGCTGCACGAACCAGCCCTGCGAGTCGTCGCAGCCGCCACCGGCGAGAATCTCGATCGATGGATCGGTGGCAACTCGGGCTAGCAGATCGCGGTGCTTGGCGAAGGCTCGGGCATTGATCACCGCGCCGCCGAAGTTCGACAGATCTGCCACGTCGCCGTAGCTGATCGTCCGGGTGGTGCCGGCGAGCTGTTCTCGCAGGCCGCTATCCCACAGGGAGCGGGCGAGGTACGCCCGGGAGACCGCGGAGCACTTCTGGCCCTGGTATTCGAACGCGCCCCGCACCAGCGCGGTGGTCACTGCGGCGGGGACGGCTGAGGGATGCGCTACCAGGTAGTTCTTACCTCCGGTCTCCCCCACGATGCGTGGGTAGCTGCGGTAGCCGTCCAGATGATCGGCGATGGTGCGCCAGAGCGTCTTGAACGTTGTGGTCGACCCGGTGAAATGCAACCCGGCGAAATCCGGGTCTGCCAGTGCGACCTCGCTGACCGCGGCGCCGTCACCGGTCACCAGGTTGATCACCCCGGGCGGCAGCCCGGCGGCCTCGAGCAGCCGCATCGTGTAGTGCGCGGCAAGCTGCTGGGTGGGGGTAGGTTTCCACACCACCGTGTTGCCCATCAGCGCAGGCGCGGTCGGCAGGTTTGCGGCGATCGCGGTGAAGTTGAACGGGGTGATCGCGGTTACGAACCCGTCCAGCGGGCGGTAGTCCATCCGGTTCCACTCGCCGGGCACCGAACTCGGCTGCTCTTCGAGGACCCGGCGGGCGTAGTGCACGTTGAACCGCCAGAAGTCGATCAGCTCGCAGGCCGCGTCGATTTCGGCCTGCTGCACGGACTTCGACTGGCCGAGCATCGTGGCGGCGTTGAGCGTGTCACGCCACGGGCCGGCCGCGAGGTCGGCGGCGCGCAGCAGGATCGCCGCCCGCTCGTCGAAGGGCAGATAGTGCCAGGCTGGGGCGGCCTGCATCGCGGCGCGGACGGCGTCGGCGACGTCCGTAGCGCTGGCCTGCGCGCTGGTACCCAGCACGTGGGCGTGCTGGTGCGGGGTGACCACGTTGAATGGCTGCCCTGCGGCCATTCGCTGTACCCCACCGATCGTCATGGCCAGCTCGGCCCGCTGGTCAGCCAACTCGGCGAGCATCCGGACCAGTGACTCCCGTTGCGGCGTGCGCGGAGCGTAGCTGCGCACCGGCTCGTTGCGCGGGGCCGGCGCGGCCGTGATCGCGTCCATCAGGACTCGCCCTCCCTTCCCGTCTGCCCGGC
Organism: Pseudonocardiaceae bacterium; assembly: GCA_046263115.1. GTDB lineage: Bacteria > Actinomycetota > Actinomycetes > Mycobacteriales > Pseudonocardiaceae. Next base: position 6,234 of record JBHELN010000112.1, read on the forward strand.
GTGTCGGGCTCTCCGTCCCAGTGTGTCGCGCCCTGGCGTCCGGTGTGTCGCGTCCCGGTGTCCGGTGCGTCGTGCCGTGGCGTCCGCTGTGTCGTACCCGGTGCCTGGCGACACGCCGAGGAGGACCGCGCGTTGTTCAGAGAAGTTCAAGCAGGAAAGGGATCTCATGAGTGGCGTACCAGGCCATCTCGTGGTCCTCTGCGTCGCCGAGCGCGAACTCGGCGTCCGGATCGCCGAGGTCGGCCGCGTCCACCACTGCCGCCGCGGCGCGTACCGCGTCCTCCGCCTCGGCCAGATCGACATGCACGGCGGCGACCGCAGACAGCGGTACCGGGCCACCAACCGTGACCGCGGCATCGTCCAGGTCAGCGCGCAACCGGGTCCGCTCGACGTCGGCGGCCACGACCACGCGCCGCGGGAGCACCGCCGAATCACCGTCCAGCTCGGCGGCCAGCAGCCGCAGGGACGCCCGGGCCGCGTGGTTCATCGCCGCATACTCCAGTTGCTCGGTGTCCCCGGCTGCGTAGGATTCACGAAGCATCGGGGTGACGGCAAAAGCGGTGCCGGCAACCGGGAGCAGTTCCCCGGATTCGACGAGGCTGCGCAGCGTCGCGAGTGTGGCAGGGATGTAGACCCTCATCGTCGAACTATCCACACTTCCCGAGATCATGGCCCGTACCTGGCCAAATGCACTTTATCGGAGTGCGGCGACCGGCTGTAAGTCGGTCAGGACTCGGGCGCAGCAGCGGTACCGGGCCGACGCCGCCTTACCCTGAGTGCGTGCCCCCTCCCGACGATCAGCTCGGCGGTCCCGCCAGCCAGCCGGCTGCGAGTCCACGAGACGTTTTCATCACCGTCTACGGCCGCAAACCGGTGCTGGAGGTACTGATCGACCCGGCGCTGACCATCGACAAGGTGGTGGTGGCCGTCCAGGCCCGTGGCGACACCGTGGCGGAAATCCTCGATGCTGCGGCGCGCCGGCGAGTACCGGTGCAGCGGGCGTCGGCGCACCGGGTGAAGGTGCTCGCCGGCAACGGTCGGCACGACCAAGGAGTGCTGGCCGACGTGGTGGCGCCGCGGATGCGGTCACTGGACAGCGCGCTGAAGGCACTAGGTAGCCCGGCCGCGGTACTCCTCCTCGACGCGATCACCAACCCGGCCAACGTGGGCATGATCCTGCGCACGGCGACCGCCGCGGGGTTCGACGGCGTGGTGTTGCCGCGCCGGGGGGTGCCGGCTATCGATCCCTTGGTGATCAAGGCGTCGGCGGGGGTGGCGTTTCACGCCCCGGTACTGCGCACCGCCACCGCGGAGCGGGGCTGCGCCACGCTACGCGCTGCCGGGTTCGCGGTACTCGGGCTGTCCGCGTCAGCGCGAGGCGCCCGCTCGCTGTTCCGTGACCCACCGCCGCCGCGAGTGGCCTACGTGCTGGGCAACGAGAGCGCAGGCGTGTCGCCCGGCGTCGCCGCGCAGCTCACCGGCTGGGTCAGCATCCCGATGGAGGGCGACGTCGAGTCGCTCAATGTCGCCAGCGCCGCCGCGGTGGTGTGTTTCGAGTGGGCTCGTCGGCGCGCTGAAGGTTCGCACCGCGAACACCGCGGCCTGCACACCGCAAGGCGGCGTCAAATACCGAAGTGAGCCGGTGAGACGAAGATGTCCACCCGCCAGGGTGACAATTACTGACAACTCTCCGCAACATCACGCATACTCAGTGCTACCAGATCGGAGCCCCACCTCCGTCCGGTACCCGCGGTCCCCGGTTTGATCAGGTGGACCGCACCTACGGCGTCTCCGGCCCAGCCGTCGATTGATCGCGCTCATGCGCGGTCCCCCGACGAGGAGGGTTCGTTGACGACCAGCATCGCTGAATCACATCCACAGCGATCGCAGCGTCCAGTGCTGCGCCGTTTGGTAGACATCCTGCCCGCTGCCGAACCGGTGACAGCCGAGCCACCGCCCGCCGGGGCACCACTGGCCACCGACCCCGCCGCGCTAGTCCTGGCTGAGCGCGTCCTGCGCGCTGTGGTGGAGGTACTCCGCGGCCGGCGCCAAGCTCGCCAGCTGGCCACCCTGGTGCGACCCGATGTCCTCGATTACCTGGTGTTACTTCAAGAAACCGCCGGGCACCTGCAACCCCGGGTGCGCAAAGTGGTCGCCCAGCAGCAGGCTGTCGATGCGCTGGAGGCGGTAGCGGTGGTCACGCTGAGTACCGGCGTTCGGGCGCTGGCCGCTCGCTTCGACAAGCACGGCGACGGGTGGCAGTGCACCGCCCTGCAATTACGCCTCACCGCCGGCGACCTGGCAGTGCGCCGCCCGCATCGACCGCGCTGATCCGGCGTAGGGCGAAGCTGCCGGCATGCGCCCATAGAGGCGCGACTCACCGGGCACGACGACGCGACACACCGGGCATGAAGGCGCGACACACCGGCGGAGGGAGCGGTCAAGAACGGGCGGTGGTGGGGGCTCCGTGGCAGCGCTTGTACTTGCGGCCTGAGCCGCATGGGCAGGGCGCGTTGCGGGCCGGTTCCTCAGCGCCGGCATCTTCGCTGCGCGCCCGCACCTCACTACCGCCGTCCTCGGCCGGGCCGGTGTAGGTCAGCGGGCGGGCCGCCGGCGCGGCCATGTCGCCCAGGCCGGCCAGCGCGGGAGCCGCACTCTCATCGGCCTGACCGTCGATCTGAGACAGCGCCGAACCTGCGGCCGCGGCGCCGAGCGGAGCCGGCGCCGGTTCGGGCGCCAGCTGCGGCTCGGCGACCTGGACCTGCACGTTGAACAGGAACCCGACCGATTCCTCCTTGAGCCCCTCGAGCAGCGCGCTGAACATCTCGAAGCCTTCGCGCTTGTACTCCACCAGCGGGTCACGCTGGGCCATCGCACGCAGGCCGATGCCCTCCTTGAGGTAGTCCATCTCGTAGAGGTGTTCGCGCCACTTACGATCCAGCACCGACAGCACCACCCGGCGCTCCAGTTCCCGCATCGCGCCGGGGCCGGCCATCTGCTCCAGCTCCGCCTCACGGCGGGCATACGCCGCCCGCGCATCGTCGAGCACGGCAGTCAGCAGCATGTCGGAGGTCAGGTCCTCGGTGTCGTCGGCGATGGCCTCGTACTTGACGCCGACCGGGTACAGCGTCCGCAACGCCGACCAGAGCTGGTCAAGATCCCAGTCCTCGGCGTAGCCGTGCTCGGTGGCACCATTGACGTAGGCGGTGCTCACATCGGTGATCATGTGGTCGACCTGATCCCGCAGGTCCTCGCCCTCGAGCACCCGGCGGCGTTCGGCGTAGATCACCTTACGCTGGAGATCCATGACTTCGTCGTATTTCAGAACGTTCTTGCGGATCTCGAAGTTCTGCTGCTCGACCTGGGTCTGCGCGGACTGGATTGCCCTGGTGACCATCTTAGCCTCGATCGGGACGTCGTCCTCCATCCGCAGCCGGGTCATGATGGACTCGACCAGCGGGCCGTTGAATCGGACCATGAGCTCGTCGCGCAAGGACAGGTAGAACCGGGATTCTCCGGGGTCGCCCTGGCGCCCGGAGCGGCCGCGCAACTGGTTGTCGATGCGCCGCGACTCGTGCCGCTCGGTGCCCAGGACGTACAACCCGCCGGCGGCGATGACTTCTGCCGCTTCAGCCTCGACGTCGGCCCGCGCTGCCTGGACCGCGGGTTCCCAGGCCGCCTCGTACTCTTCCGGAGTCTCCACCGGATCCAGCCCGCGGGCGCGCAGCTCGGCATCGGCGAGGAACTCCGGGTTGCCGCCGAGCATGATGTCGGTCCCACGGCCGGCCATATTGGTGGACACCGTGACCGTGCCCTTGCGGCCGGCCTCGGCGACGATCATGGCCTCCTTCTCGTGCTGCTTGGCGTTGAGGACCGAATGCGGTATCCCAGCGGCGACCAGTGCCTTGGACAGGTACTCCGAACGTTCCACGCTGGCCGTGCCGACCAGGACGGGCTGACCCTTGGCGTGGCGCTGCGCGATGTCTTTCACCACTGCGTTGAACTTGGCCTCTTCGGTCTTGTAGACCAAGTCGCCGTGGTCATGGCGGATCATCGGCTTGTTGGTGGGGATCGACACCACCCCGAGCTTGTAGATCTGCTGGAGTTCGGCGGCCTCGGTCTGCGCGGTACCGGTCATCCCGGCGAGCTTCTCGTAAAGCCGGAAATAGTTCTGCAGCGTGATCGTCGCCAAGGTCTGGTTCTCGGCCTTGATCTCCACGTTCTCTTTGGCCTCGATGGCCTGGTGCATGCCCTCGTTGTAGCGCCGGCCGTGCAGCACCCGGCCGGTGAACTCATCGACGATGAGGACCTCACCGCCGCGGACGATGTAGTCCTTATCCTTGGTGTAGAGCTCCTTGGCCTTGAGCGCATTGTTGAGGTAGCCGACCAGCGGGGTGTTGGCTGCCTCGTACAGGTTCTCGATGCCCAGCTGGTCCTCGACGAGCGCGACGCCTTCCTCGGAGATACCCACGGTGCGCTTGCGCTCGTCCACCTCGTAGTGCACGTCGCGTTTGAGCATCGGGGCCAACCGGGCGAACTCGCCATACCAGCGGGACGACTGGTCTGCCGGTCCGGAGATGATCAACGGGGTGCGGGCCTCGTCGATGAGAATGGAGTCGACCTCATCGACGATGCCGTAGCTGTGCCCACGCTGGACGCAGTCCTCCAGGGTCCAGGCCATGTTGTCGCGCAGGTAGTCGAAGCCGAATTCGTTGTTGGTACCGTAAGTGATGTCGGCGTGGTAGGAGACCCGCCGCTCGTCCGGAGTCATCTGCGACAGGATCACCCCGACGTTCAGGCCGAGGAACCGGTGCACCCGCCCCATCCACTCCGCGTCGCGCTTGGCCAGGTAGTCATTGACCGTCACGACGTGCACGCCGTTGCCGGCCAGCGCGTTGAGGTAGGCGGGCAGCACGCAGGTCAGCGTCTTGCCCTCGCCGGTACGCATCTCGGCGACGTTGCCCAGATGCAGCGCGGCACCGCCCATGAGCTGCACATCGAAGTGACGCTGGCCCAACGTGCGTTTGGCGGCCTCCCGGACCACCGCGAACGTCTCAGGCAGCAGGTCATCCAGTGACTCGCCCCTGGCGTGGCGGCTGCGGAACTCGTCGGTCTTGGCGCGCAGGTCGGCGTCAGGCAGGCCGGAGACGTCGCCTTCCAGGCCGTTGATGTGGTCGGCGATGGCGCGCAACCGGCGCACCGTCTTGTGCTCGCCGGCGCGGAGTAGTCGGGACAGGACCACCTGGGGGACCTCACTCGTATCGGGACACTCGCATCAGGGCGCGGGTCGGGTCTGCGCGCCATGGTATGCCCAGCACCGGCTGTGACGTTATCAGTGCAGGTCAGGTCCGGCCGGTCAACCACATGATCGCCGTCTGCGTGCGCTACGCGACACCTGATGCCGTCCCGGGCACCCAGACGGCGATCATGTTATGCAACGGTCTCAGACGAGCTGGATCACGCCGTAGTCGAAGCCGTGCCGGCGGTACACCACGCTGGGCAGCCCGGAGTCGGCGTCGGAGAACAGGTAGAAGTCGTGGCCCACGAGCTCCATCTCGTAGAGCGCCTCGTCGATGGTCATGGGTTTGGCAGAGTGCCGCTTACGCCTGACGATGCGACCTGGTTCGCCTACGTCCGGTGACTCCCACCGCTGGGTGGGCACTTCGTAGTCGACCTGGGGGTCGGGCTCCTCGAGCAGCTCCATCTGCTGGCGATGGCCGTTGGTCTGCTCTCTGGTGTCGGTGATGGTGGGAGCAAGGGTGGCCGCCAGCGGCGCGGTTGCCTCAGCGACGGAGGTGGGGTGGCGGCGCCCATAATGGACCTTGTGGCGGTCTGCGACCCGGCGTAGCCGATTGTCCAGCTTGCTCACCGCGGCGTCCAGCGCGGCGTAGAAATCCGAACCGCATGCTTCTGCGCGGACGACCTGCCCGCGGCACCGACCGGTGATCTCCACCCGCTGGCAGCTCTTGGACTGCCGGGGGTTGCGTTCGTGGAACAACTCGACGTCGTAGTGGACAGCTTTCTGGTCATACCGTTCGACGCGTGCGAGCTTCTCGGTAACGTGCACCCGGTAATGATCCGGAACCTCGACGTTACGACCCTTCACGACAATATTCACAGGGCGACCTCCTCGCGTTGTCCAATAGGGACTTCGTCGACGCCGAAGGCACGGCAGTGATCGCTACATGTCATGCTTGGGCGGCAGCAGCTCGGGGCCGCCCGCGATGATCACTCGACCGCCGGCGTCAGGACCATGGCTTTCTCGCCTCCTCCCGAACGGGCAGCGATGCTGATGCCCGGACGGTAGTACCCCGGCCGGGCTATCGCCAGAGCTTGTCGGCCCCCAGTCCCACGGTCAACGCTGTGGTTGGTATCACAGCGCCGATGCTCACGACTATTTGTGACAACCGGCCGCAGCGAGAACCACAATGGCGGATACCGCAGTACCCGTCCGGACCAGTGCCGCCGTGCATGCCGCAGCGGTCGCTCCGGTCGTCACCACATCGTCGACGAGCACGACGGGTGTGCCGGCCGGCGGCAAGCCGGCCCGCCGCGTCAGTACCCGCCCGGCCAGATTGGCTCGCCGAGCCGCCGCCGCCAGCCCCACGGAGTCGCGCACCCCAACGCCCATCCGCAACGCCGGCGCAACCGCTGCGGCTACCCCGGCGCCCGCCAGCGCCGCCGCGGCCCGCCGCGCCAGCAACTCCACATGCTGCCCCCCGCGCCGCCCCGCCGCCGCAGGTGTCGACGGCACGGGCACCATCCACACCTCGTTCCCGATCTCATTCCCGACAGGCAGACATATCGGACTTCTGTGTTCTACCCCGATGTGTCTCCCTGCCGGGGAGTGACCGACTTGGGGGTGGAGCAGGGCGGACGCGAGCGCGGTACCCAGTGGGGCAGCGAGGTCGCGGCGGCCTCGTTCCTTGTAGGCCAGGACCGCGGCGCGTAGGGGGCCGTGGTAGGTGCCTAGTGCGTATACCGGTGGCGTGGCCGGGCAGCAGGGCGGATGTACCAGTACCGGCGTGCCCAGCAGTGCTTCACAATCGCCGCACAGCACGGCGCCGGCCGCGCCGCAGCAACCGCAGTCGACGGGCAGCAGCAGATCCAGCAAGTGGCTCAACACCTCGCCAAGCTTGCCCGTTGCCCGTCGCGTCACTGGTCACAACGGCCTGGCTGAGGCGCAGTTGTGCACATCGGCCAGGCCATCCCCAACCCGCCCAAAACCGTGGTTGCGCCGGTGGTTCAGCCCGGGTACAGCGGTACCGACCCCGGTCCGATGCCGCCGATCAGCGGTTCCCATACCTCCTGGGTGTCCGAATATGCCCAGAGGCCGGTGGCATCCGCGACCAGGATCTCGCGGCCGGGCGCGGCGACGATGTCGGTCAGCGGGCCGGTCAGGTTGGTGCTGGATAGTTGCCGCCGGGTCAGGCCGTCGACGGACACCGAGACGACCTGCGGGGACGGTCCGGCCGAGGCCACGACGAGGAGCTCAGGACGCGCCCAGTCCACGCTCGCGGTGGGCGGCAGGTTGCCGTCCCGCAGCACCTGCGGGTGGCGCAAGCTCACCGTGCCGGACTCGGTCACCACAGCAGCCACCACCAGCCGGCCATCGATCACCGCGGCCACCCGCACGCCGTCCCGGGACAACCGCAGCTGCGAGATGGATCCCAACCGGGCCAGTTCGGTGGCATCAACCGAGTACGCCAACGGCGGCCCGGTTCCCGACAGCGCCACACCCACGACGGAGCGCCCGTTGAGCACCGTCCACAGTTCGGTACCCGAGGGCCGCCAGGTCGGCCGGCTCATGGTCAATGCCTCCACGGGCGCCACCGCGAGATCTCCGTCGACCGGGCCCACCCGCAGTTGGGGGTGCCCGTCCGGGCCGGCGACAACAACTGCCAGCAGCTCGCCGCCCGGGTTCGAGCGAGCCGCGCTGAGCACCGTGAGCCCACCATCTCCGGCAGGTCCCGGCGCCGGCGCACCATTGAGGCCGCGTAACCGTCCACCGACGACGACCTGGCCGGGGACGTCGGATCGCGGCCCCGTCGGCGGGGCAACGGAGGTGATGTCGGCAGGCCGCCACTCGGCCTGCCCGGCCACCAGCGGCTCCCCGTCGGCGAGTAACCGCAGCGGGCTGGGAACCAGGCCGTCTAAGGAGCCGACGATTTGCGCGGCGACCAGCCGCCGTTGGGCTTCAGTGAGCGCATCCAGACCACTGAGGTTGATCACGGTCCGACCGGAGCGGCTGACCAGCACGTTGGATCGGGGACGGACCCCGTCCGGGATCGCCGACCGGACCGCCCCAGCCAGCCGTTGAGAGGGCCCAGCCAGCAGCAGATCCAATACCCGCCCGGGCAGCGTGGCCGCCGGTTGGGCAGGCACCCAGCGCAAATCGGGAACCAGGGTGCCGCGATTCGGATCGACGAAGCTGACCCGGACCTGGCGATAGTTGCGCTGCAAGGAGGTGGCCTCCACCAGCACGCCAGGCGGAGGATTTGAGATGCGCCATTCGCCGTGCTCGCTGACCACGTCAAGGGGCACGGAGAAGGTCCCCGCCGCGGGTATGAAGCTGCCGTCTGCGGTGAGAGTGCCCAGCCGCGAGCCGCTCACCCGGATGCGCCGGACCCCGTCGCTGGGACCGCTCTGCGGCGCAGCGCCCGGGGCGTCCTCTATCACGGTCACGCTCGCGTGATCGTCCCAGCCGGCTGCGGCGTTGCGGGTCAGGAAAGCGCGGGCGGCGGCGTGCCCGTCCGCCGCGCTACCGGTCGCTTCGATGAATTCCCGGACCAGCCGGAACGGGTCCACACCGAGCTCGGGACCAGGCGGGGGTGCCAGCTGCGAACCAACCGGCATCGACCGCACCACCTCGATGTCGGAACTCGCCGGGATAGCGGCACAGCCGGCCAGCGCGGCAATCCCGGCGACGATCAGGATGGTGAGCAAGCGCCCGCGCATCACGGACGTCCCGGCTCAGCTGGCACCGCGGTGTCCGCTACAACCGGATCCGCTAACGCGGTGTCGGGCACCTCGGGATATACGAGCACCGGATCCGCCACTTCGGGATCCGCCATTTCGGGATCCCGGAGTTCGGGATTCGCCACCATAGAATCCGCTACTACCGGATCTGTTACGGCGGAATTGCGAGGTAGATCGTCGGGTCCCAGCGGCAACGGGCTGCTCGTCAGCTCGTCGCCGTGGCTGCGGGGCAGGGTGAGCCGGAAGGCGCTGCCCTGCCCGGGTGCGCCCCAGGCCTGCAGCCAGCCCCCGTGGAGCCGGGCGTCTTCCAAGCTGATCGACAGGCCCAGCCCGGTGCCACCGGTGCGCCGGTCACGCGAGGGGTCGCCGCGCCAGAACCGGTTGAACACCAGGTCAAGCTGACCCGGCTGGAGCCCGACGCCATGATCGCGCACCAGCACGGCGACAGCGTGGGAGTCCGCGGCGACCGTCAACTGGACCGGGCGCCCCTCCCCGTGGTCCAAAGCGTTGGTGAGCAGGTTACGCACGATCCGCTCGACGCGCCGCGGGTCGATCTCGGCGTGCACCTCGTCAGCGGGCTGCTCCAACTCGAGCGGGGAGCCGGCGCGGTCGGCCACCGCGCGAACCGAGGCCACCGCACGGGCCACGGTCGTGCGCACATCGACCGTATCGATCTGTAGCTCGGCGACGCCGGCGTCCACCCGGGAGATTTCCAGCAGGTCGGCCAGTAGCGCCTCGAACCGGTCCAGTTCCCGCACCAGCAACTCAGTCGGGCGGTGCAGCACCGGGTGCAGCTTGTCGCGCGAGTCATACAGCAGATCCGCAGCCATCCGCACGGTGGTCAACGGGGTGCGCAGCTCATGGGAGACGTCAGACGTGAAGCCCCGCTGCAGCTCACCAAACTCCTCGAGCTGATGGATCTGCCGCTGGATGCTGGCGGCCATCTCGTTGAACGAGGTCCCCAGCCGGGCGATGTCGTCCTCGCCGACCACTGGCATCCGCTCATCGAGGTGGCCATCGGCGAAGCGTTCGGCAACCTCGGCGGCCTGCCGAATCGGAACCACCACCTGGCGGGTCACCAGGCTGGCGATGCCCGCGATCAGCACAAGTAAGACCACGCCACCGACCACCAGCGTGGACTGCACCAGTGTCAACGTGCGTTGTTCGGCGGTGAGCGGGAACAGCAGGTAGAGCTGCATGGTGCGACCCGCGCTGGCCACCGGCATGCCTACGACCAGCATGGTCACCGCAGCCGTGCCCCGGTGCACTGTGGTGATCTTGTGGGCTAGTGCGCCACGTTCCACCGCGGACTGCAGGACGGCTGGAACGTCGTCCAGCGGACCGATCTTCTGACCGGTACCGGCCTCCCCGGACGGCCCGCCGCCGTCCACCAGCACCGGTTCGTAGGCGCCGGCGCTGGCCGTGGCGGGACCGGTACCGGTCGGGTCTGGGTTGGTCAACCGATCGATGGCAGTGGTCAGCCGGCCCGCCAGCGACGCCGACGTGGGATCTACCGCGCCGAGCTCGGATTCCACCAGCACCCTGCTGTTGTCGGCCTGCAACAGCGCGGCCTGCGTCTTGTTCTCGATCAGCCGCTGGGCGAGCTGCGCCTGCAACACCATGCCCAGCACCAGCACGACCGTCGACGACAACGCCACGGTGCTGCTCACCACTCGGATCTTCAACGAGCGGCGCCACGCCGTGCCCGCCGCGGTGGTTAGCTCGCTGGCCACCGCGGAGGCATCGGTCGCCCGTTCGGCGAGCGCAGTCACCGTGGACTGACCCCGCAACCGGGGACTCACAACGGTGCGGTCCTCACGGTGTGTTCGCCTTGTATCCGACGCCGCGCACGGTGAGCACCACCTCCGGGTGCTCGGGATCCCGCTCGATCTTGGAACGAAGCCGCTGGACGTGCACGTTGACCAATCGGGTGTCCGCGGCGTGCCGGTAACCCCAGACCTGCTCGAGCAACACTTCCCGGGTGAACACCTGGCGCGGCTTGCGGGCCAACGCGACAAGCAGATCGAACTCCAGCGGAGTCAGCGCGATCGGCGTCCCGTCGCGGGTGACCTGGTGACCGGGCACGTCAATGGTGAGGTCGCCGATCGCGAGTTGCTCAGCAGGCTCGGCCTCGGTGCGGCGCAACCGGGCGCGCAGTCTCGCGACCAGCTCCTGGGTCTTGGGCGGCTTTATCATGTAGTCGTCCGCACCGGATTCCAGTCCCAGCACCACGTCGACGGTGTCGCTCTTGGCGGTGAGCATCACGATCGGGACACCGGATTCGGCGCGGATCGCTTTGCAGACGTCGATGCCGCTCATCCCTGGCAACATCAAGTCCAGCAAGACCAGGTCTGGCTTGAGCTCGCGCATCGCAGGCATCGCCTTGGGGCCCTCGGAGACTACCGCGGTCTCAAATCCTGCTTGGCGTAACGCGATGGCCAACATCTCCGCCGCCGCCGGGTCGTCCTCTACCACGAGCACACGAGCTGCCATACCCACCATCGTGGCACTGTCCGTCACGGTCCCCCCGTTCGGGCGGCTCACCCGTCGGCTTATCCACGCAGCAGCCGGCGCGCCAGATCGCCGAGCCCGCCGGTGTCTGCGTCTATCACATACCACGGGGCAAGCCAGCCACTGGCGGCCAGCCCGTCATAGACCGCCGCGCACCGAGCCTGTAGTCCATGATCGCTTTCATACCGGTCTTTTCGCCGTGCGCTGTCGGCCGCAGCCCGGTAGTCGGCCCGGGCCGAAGCGACGTTCACCGGCACCCGCAGCAGCAACTGGGTATCGGGCACCGGCACACCGAACCGACCCACCTCCAGATCTCGGATCCACTCGACGAAGGGGCCCTCGGCGTCTTCGTGTAGCCGGGCGGCGCCGTATGCCGCGTTAGACGCGACGTATCGGTCCAGCAGCACGACGTCGTAGCGGCGCCGCAAAGAACGCAGTTCCTCAGCGGCATCCCGTCGGTCCAGCGCGAACAGCACCGCCATGCCATGCACCGACTCGACCAGGTCGCCCAGCCGCCCGTAAAGCGCATCCCGAATCAGATCGGCGTGGACGTCGGTGTCGTAACGGGGAAACGCCATCTTGGCGACCTTCGCTCCCGGCGCGGTGAGCGCGGCGACCAGTCTGTCGGCGAGGGTGCGTTTACCCGCCCCGTCGAGCCCCTCAATCACCACCAGCCGCCCCACAACGGCACACGCTATCCCGGGCGGAATTCGAGAGTTCCGGTGACGACCGGCAGCCACAGGGAAGCGGGCAACTGGTCGCCGGTAGCGACCGTGATGCTCGGCTTGAGCGGATCGGGAAGGATTTCCGCCGGTTCGCGACTCACCGGCAGGAGGGCGCGACTCACCGAGCACGAGGGCGCGACACGCCGGGGGTTAGGGGCGCATCCGGGCCACCAGGCCGGTGTCGTAATCGCCGGAGACGAACTCTGGGCGCTGCAGCAGCTCGGCGTGGAAGGGCAGGTTGCAGCGGGGTCCGGTGATGGTGAACCCGGCTACCGCCGCCCAGGCCCGCTGCAGCGCCTGCTGCCGATCACCACCGTGCACCACCAGTTTGGCCAGCAGGGAGTCATAGAACGGCGTGACCACGGTGCCCGCTGCGTAACCGGCGTCCACCCGCACCCCGTCCCCGGTAGGTTCCGTCCACTCGGTGACCGGTCCGGGACCCGGCAGGAACCGCTGTGGATCCTCGGCGTTGACCCGCAGCTCGATCGCGTGACCAGTCGGCGCGGCAGCGTCGACGTCGAAACCAGGGTCAGCGCCGGCCGCAATGCGCAACTGCGCTTCGACCAGATCTACCCCGTAGCGCAGCTCGGTGACCGGGTGCTCCACCTGTAGCCGGGTGTTCATCTCCAGGAAAAAGAACTGGCCGGTGTCCTGATCGAGCAGGAACTCCACCGTTCCCGCGTTGCGGTAATCCACCGTCGACGCGGCCAGCACCGCGGCGCATTCCATCCGGCCGCGCAGTTCCGGCGAGACGGCGGGTGACGGGCTCTCCTCGGCGATCTTCTGATGCCGGCGCTGCACCGAGCAGTCGCGCTCACCCAACGCGATCACCCGGCCGTCGGCCAACCCGAGAATCTGCACCTCGACATGGCGCACGCGGGGGAAGTAGCGCTCCAGGAACAGCCTCGGATCACCGAAGAGCCGCTGCGCGAAGGCACTGACCTTGCCGTACTCGGTGCGGACCGCGGCGGCATCGACCGCCACGGCCATCCCCATACCGCCGCCGCCGGCAGCGGCCTTGAGCATCACCGGAAAGCCGACCTGTTCGGCTGCGGCGACTGCGCTCTCTTCGGTGGTCACCGCGCCCGCAGAACCAGCCGCCACCGGCACTCCGGCAGCCGCCACACGCCGCCGTGCGGCCACCTTGTCGCCCATCGCGGCGATCGCTTCGGCACTGGGACCGACCCACACCAGGCCGGCATCGCACACTGCTCGGGCGAAGGCGGGGTTCTCGGATAGAAACCCGTAACCCGGATGCACCGCGGTCGCGCTGGTCTTGCGGGCCGCATCGAGTAGCTGGTGAGCGTCCCGGTAAGCCTGCGCAGGCGGTCCGTCCAGTTCGACGGCGTCGTCGGCTTCGGCGACGAACGGCAGCTCGGCGTCCACCGATGAGTGCACCGCGACGGTACGGACACCAAGCCCCTGCGCGGAGCGGATGACCCGCCGAGCAATCTCCCCCCGGTTGGCGACCAGCAGCGACTCAAACACCCACCACACTCCTTACCGTCGGTCAGATAGTGCCAGCCGGGGTACGGTCCAGGTCCGGCTCCAGGTAAATGATCCGGGCGGCGGAGACCGCGCTGCGAACCCGCGCTTCCGCTTCGTCGATGATCCGAGCGACCTCGACGCTGGGCAGGGTGGCAGGGACCGCGATCTTCGCGGCGACCAGCAGCTCTTCCGGGCCGAGATACTGGGTCCTGAGGTGGATCACCCGGTCCACGCCACGCCCCACGAGTGCACCGCAGATCCGGTCCAGCTCGTCCTGACCGGCACCCTCACCGATCAGCAGGCTCTTGGTCTCGATGATGAGAATGATCGCGATGACACCGAGCAGCACGCCGATGCCTAGCGTGCCGAGCCCGTCCCACAACGGGTCGCCGGTGAGCACCGACAGCCCGATGCCACCGAAGGCCAGCAGCAGCCCAATCAGCGCGCCCGTATCCTCCAGCAGCACCACCGGAAGTTCCGGGCTCTTGGACTGCTTGATGAACTGCCACCAGCTGTCGTCGCCCTTGCGCGGCCGGGACTCCCTGACAGCGGTACGGAAACTGATGCCTTCGAGCACCATCGCCACCATAAGGATGCCGATCGCGACCAATGGTGAGCTGATCGGGTCGTGGCTGTGGATCTTATGTGCGCCCTCGTACAACGCAAACACCGAACCGAGGCTGAACAGCAGCAACGCCACCACGAACGAGTAGAAATAGCGATCACGACCGTAGCCGAACGGATGCTGTTGGGTGGGTTGCCGCCCCGCGCGGTGGCGACCGAGCAGCAACAGACACTGGTTAGCCGTGTCGGCTACCGAGTGCACCGCCTCGGCCAGGATCGATGATGATCCGGTGATCAGGAAACCGATGAACTTCGCCACCGCGATACCGGCGTTGGCCAGCAACGCTGCGATGATCGCGGTGGTCCCACCGCCTGCGGACACCCGCGACGCCTCCTCGTACCGGCCCTCTGCTCATCCCTGCACCCCGGGCAGAGCCCGGAACAGCTGCACCGGATCCGGTCCAGGGCACACCGTAACGTCAGGGTCGGTGGCGGCCAGCCACACCGACCTACCGCGCCCGATCGTGACGCGCCCACCTTCCGGCGACCACAGCTGGACCGAACCCTGGGTGCACAGCAGGATCTGAGGGCACGTGCTTCGCAAGCAGATCGGGTCCGACTCGCCGGGCGCCCAGTCCAGCCGAGTGAGCTGGAACTCCTCGGCAGGGCTGGGGTAGGCGGTCTCGTGCGGTCCGACCCGCTGGCCGTGTTGCACGTCCAGCTCGCAGTGGGAGAAGTCCAGCACCCGCAACAGCTCGGGCACGTCGATGTGCTTGGCGGTCAGCCCGCCGCGCAAGACGTTGTCCGAGTTGGCACTGATCTCCACCGCAGTGCCGCGCAGGTAGGAATGCAGATTGCCGGCTGGCAGGTACAACGCCTCGCCCGTTGCCAGCACTACATGATTGAGCAGCAGGGCCGCGAGGACCCCTACGTCGCCCGGGTACGCCCCGGCCAGTTCCAGCACCACACGGCACTCATTGCGGAAATTGCCGCCGCGCACCCCGTCTCGGCGCAGCAGCGCCACGCAGGCATCCAGAATCTGGGGCAACAGCGCCTTGACTGCCGGCTCCGGCATCGTGATCCAGGTGGTGAACAGCGTGCGCAGCCCGTCGGCATTCGGTTCGGCCGCGAGCATCGCGCGGTACGGCTCCAGTTGCGGCACGTCCAGCACGGCGAGCAGCTCGACAGTGCGCCGCGGTTCCCGGAACCCGGCTAGCGCATGCAGCTCGGTAAGCGCGCAGATCAGCTCGGGCTTGTGGCTGGCGTCGGTGTAGTTGCGCTCTGGAGCATCCCGCGGGATGCCCATCCCCTCCTCGCGAGCAAACCCCTCGGCAGCCTGCTCGGCGGACGGGTGGGCCTGCAGGCTCAGCGGCTCCTCGGCCGCGAGCACTTTGAGCAGAAACGGCAACCGGCTGCCCCAGCGTGCCGCGCAAGTCCCGAGGTGGCGACCAGGATCCGCGCGCAGCGCTTCCACCAGGGCAGTCTGGCGGCCATCGGCATGCAGCAGCACCGACGAATCCGCCGGATGCGCACCGAGCCACAGCTCAGCCTGCGGGTGCGGGGAGGGAACCGGGCCACCGAGCAGCTCCGCGATCGCAGTCCGTGAACCCCAGGCATAAGGCCGAACCGCGTTGCGCAACAGCTCCACAACCGCTCCCTTCACCACCGCTAGTCGCTCATTCCAGCGCCGAACCGCCGGTCGAGCCGATCCAGCCCGGCCCACCCAGCACGCCACGACCCAGCCCGAGGTAGAGCGCGGCGAAGTCGAACCGTAGGGCCAGCACCGCGGCGGCACACGCGGCGGCACCCGGGTCGTCATGCTGCACCATCAGCTCCTCGTCGGCGGTCACCACATCAGCGCCGGGCAACGCCTCCGACGCCGCGGCACGTTCGGGTTCGTACCCGGCTGAAGCGCCGGAGGCGGGCACGCCCAGCAGCACCGGCCGCATCGCCGGCATCCGGCCCGGCTGATCCACGAACCGGTCCTCGAATGGATCGTGGAATACGTCGGCATCACCGCCGGCGCGGGTGGCTTCTTGGCGCAGCACCGGCAGTGCTGCCGCTTCGGTGAATCCCGCGGCATGCGCCACCACGCCCGCGTGTGCGGCCAGGGCACCGGCGCAATGCCCGGCCACCGCGGTGGCCACCGGATCGGTGCCCCACAGCAAGGGTGTTCGACCCTGCAGCCGCAACGCCAGCGCCTTGGCGGGATTGACCAGCGATTCGTGCGCGACGTAGTCACGCTCGGCTTCTCTATCCAGCTCGCCGGCCAGCACCTCAGTGTCGGTTTCCAGCAACTTGAGGGTGTCCAGCAGCAGCAGGCCGGCGGTCAGGGCACGGGGCAGGGCCAGCCCTGGTGGTACCTCGATCTTGGGCACCAGCAGCACCGCTCGGCCCGCGGCCGCAGCCGCGACCGGGCCGTCCGCAGGCGCGGTGAGCATCACCTGGGCTCCCCGGCGGACCGCGCGGTCGATGCCTTCGGCTAGCTCCCGGTCACCGGGGTCGGTGGTGTTGGCCAGCACGATGTCCAGCGCGCCGACCCACATCGGCACCGACCGCGTTGTGACCACCGGCACCGGGCAGGACGGCCCGAGCAGCGCGAGCAGCAACGGCGCGGCGGCTGGCGCTGCGCCCGGCCGGGTCAGCAGCACCAGCGCGCGCGGCCGTTGCCCACCCAGCTGGTCCAGGCCGGCCTCCAGGGCCGCGGCGGTCGTGGCGCGCACCTGAGCGCCCGCAGTCGCCGCAGCGCGGAGCAATCCACCGGAGTCGGTGGCCTCAAGACGCCGCGGGTCATCAAGCAAGTCGTCGTCGAAGCCCCCGCCCGTGCCGGGTGGCATCACCCGCAACCCTGCTCGCTGGCATGATCTTGGCCGCCATTGCTCGGGTCGGCATCCGGGCCGGTCCCCGGTAACGCCTCAGTCAGCAGCAGTACCGGGATCCCGTCGGTCACCGGAAAGCTGCGCCCACACGCAGTGCAGGTCAGGGCATCCGCCTCGGGATCAGCCGCGGTGCCACTGTGAAGCTTGCCGTGCTGTGGGCACGGGCATGCCAATATCTTCATGAGCTGTGGGTCCAAGCTGACGACCATCGTCGTCCTCCTCAATTGCCTCGCACCAGAGCCAGCACCTCGTCGCGCAGCGCTTCAACCGCGGCGGTGTCGCGGGCTTCGACGTTCAGGCGTAGCAGCGGCTCGGTGTTCGACGGGCGAAGGTTGAACCATGAACCATCGGGGCACCGTATGGTGAGGCCGTCGAGTTCGTCGAGTTCAACACCCTGCTGTGCGGCGAAGTGCGCCCGCACAGCGGCCATCCGGCCGCGCTGATCCTCGACCGTGGAATTGATTTCCCCGGAGGAGGCGTAACGGCTGAATTCTGCCATCAGCGCCGAGGCCGGGCGCTGCTGTTGGCCCAGCGCGGCGAGCACGTGCAACGCGGCGAGCATTCCAGAATCCGCGCGCCAGAAGTCGCGGAAATAGTAATGGGCGGAATGCTCACCGCCGAAGATCGCTCCTGTTTCGGCCATTCGCTGCTTGATGAACGAGTGGCCGACCCGGGTGCGCACCGGCCGCCCACCGTGCTCGGTCACGATCTCCGGCACGGACTGCGAGGTGATCAAGTTGTAGATCACCGCTGCCCCTGGCTCGATGGCCAGCTCCCGGGTGGCCACCAGGGCGGTGATGGCGCTGGGGCTCACCGGCTCACCGCGCTCGTCGATGACGAAGCAGCGATCCGCATCGCCGTCGAAGGCCAGACCCAGATCGGCGCCGTGCTCGCGCACGGCCGCCTGCAGATCAACCAGGTTGGCCGGATCCAACGGGTTGGCCTCGTGATTCGGAAAGTTCCCGTCCAGCTCGAAGTAGAGCGGGATGACGTCTAGCGGCAGCCCGTCGACTACCGCGGGCACGGTGTACCCGCCCATCCCGTTGCCGGCGTCCACCACCACTCGCAACCGCCGGATCCCGGACAGGTCCACCAGCGAACGAAGGTAGCGCGCGTAGTCGGCGAGCATGTCCCGCTCGACCACCTCACCACCGCCCGGTCCCGGCTGGATACCGTGCTCGACTGCAACCTGGATCTCGCGTAGCCCACTGTCCTGACCGACCGGCGCAGCACCGGCCCGGCACAGTTTAATGCCGTTGTACCGGGCCGGGTTGTGACTTGCGGTGAACATCGCGCCGGGTAAACCCAGCCGCCCGGAGGCGAAGTAGAGCATGTCGGTGCTGGCCAGCCCGATCGAAGTGACGTCGAGACCGCGGCTGGTGACGCCTTGTGTGAAGGCGCCAGCAAGACCGGGCGAAGACTCTCGCATGTCGTGCCCGACGACGACTGCACCGGTCGACTCGTTGCCCACGAAGTCGGCGAAGGCGGCGCCGATGTCGCGCACTGTCTCGGAATCCAGCTGTTCCCCGACGATCCCCCGGATGTCATAGGCCTTGACGATCGCTGATAGATCCGCCACCGCTCTCCCTTCTTCCAGCCCCGAGCCTATCTTCGGTAATGCGGTGGGATCGCGAGTCAGTGGAGTAATCTGAGGTGGGAGCGGCCAGTACCAGCAGGAGAGTCCGCGGGGCGGTCTGGACGACCGGCTTCGCGGACGGCCTCGGCCAACGCGGTGAGATCGTCGTCTGAAGGTTCGGGCTCGGCGAACTCACCGTCGTGACGGACGACGTCCCAGCCTCGCGGAGCGGTCAGCCGTAGCGCGTGCCGTTCGCAGAGATCGTAGGAATGCGGCTCACTATATGTGGCCAGCGGGCCGACGACGGCGGTGGAGTCGGCATAAACAAAGGTGAGCGTGGCAACTGCCGGGTTTAGGCACCCGGTTTTCGAACACCGCCGCGCGCTGTGCACGGCCTGCAGACGATAGTGCGCACCTCCTGCCCAGTGCGGCAGGCGCGCGGCGCACCCGGGCCTGTGCGTTTCGTAGCTTGTTCGGCCGGGCTTGTTCGGCCCGACTTGTTCGCCGGCCCCGGCTTGTTCGGCGGGCCCGCTGGTCCGGCGTAGTCTCGATGGATGACGGTGACCCGGTCAACCCGATCGCGCCGGCGCAGGCGCCGGGACCGGCGCGGCCGTGGCGTCCGGGGGCTGCTCTACCCGCCCACCCTGCCCGCAGCCCGCAGCCGGGCGGAACGGTTCGATGCGATAGTGCTGGAGGCTCTCGAACCGATCGACGAGCGCTGGCACGTCGAGCTTGATCGCCTGGACGTCGCGGTCGACGAGGTACCGGAAGTGACTGACTGCGATCCGACCACAGTCACCTGGGGCGCCGACATCGTGGAGGACGGGAACATCCCGCTCGCCCGCCTGGTTCCGGCAGGGGTGGACCGCGCCGGACTTCCCACCCGCGCGCGGATCGTGCTCTACCGGCGTCCGCTGGAAAATCGCGCTCACGATGGTGGTGACTTGTCCGACCTGGTTCACGAGGTGCTGGTCGAACAGGTGGCGAACTACCTCGGTGTCGATCCGGACGTCATCGACGGTCCCGCAGAACCGCGCTGAGCCAGCGACTACCTGTTCAGGCGACGCCGGGAGGGCAGCGCGGTGCCTGCAACGAGGAGCAGTAACGCGGCCTCGATCAACAGCAGCGCAGTCCGGCTCACATCCGAGCGGGTCACCCGAACCTCGGCCGAGGTGCCGCGAACGGGGATCGCGACCTGGTGGCCCCATCCGCGCACCACCGATACCGAATGGCCGTCCACGCTGGCCTGCCATCCTGGTTCATCGTTGGCTGCGACCACCAGCAGCCGTCCCTCCGCACCGGAGGCGACCCGGACCGCTACCCGCGGCGGCTGGGCGGGCGCCAGTACACCGCTCACCCCTGGCTCGATGGGCGGGGCGGCCCCGGTGCGCGCCTGTGCAGCCAGCGCGGGGCCCAGCAGTTCTGCTCCCGGCACCGGCCGCACCACTCGTAAGACCGGCCTGCCGTCCGCAGTCGGAGGCGCTGTACGGGCCAACGCTCCGGCAGCTGCGAGCGCGCGGGCGCCTTGCGCGGCGGTGGGTAGTACCACGAATTGCACCCCGGTAGAGGCCGCGTCGGCGATCGCGGCGGACGTCTCGCCCGGCTGACCGGACCGCAGTGCTGCTGCTACTCGCTCCAGCCGGGCACCGGTGGCACGCAGCGGCGCGATGTCATCGTCACCGAAACGGGCCGTGCGCGCTCTGGTCAGCCGCACCGGCTCGCCCGCAGCGCCGATCACCAGTACGGAGGTGTTCGCACGCGCCAACTCGGCGGTCAACGAGGGGGCAAGCACCGGCAACCCGGCAGGTGGTCCGGCGGTGAGGGGTCCGCTGGCACCCGCAACGACGGCTACCGCCGACAACACCGCCAAGCCCACCCAGGGCATGGCCGACAGCGGCTTACCCCATCGGGCCCGCATGTGAGACCACCACGCCGGCTCTGCGGTACCGACGGCGAGCAAGACGATCCACAGCAGTCCGCAGCCGATGAACAGCAGCGCGCCGCCGGTGAAGCCGGGCCGGGGATCACCTCCGATCAGGGGTCGCATCGGCAGCCGCGCCAGCAGTACCAAGGCAGCGACGCCCAGCAGCACCAGTCCCAGGCCGGGCAGCATCGCCCGGGATGGCCGCACGGCCAGCGCGATCATCGCCGCGATCACCACCACCGCGCCCACCCACGGCGCGGCGCCGGCACCCCCGGGGTCCAAGGCGAGCAGCTGCATCCAGTTCGGGAACTGCTCAGGCACCACTGCGCCCACCCCGTGGACCAGCACGGTAGGACGTTGGAGCACCACCGCGGGCCACGGCATGAGCAATCCCAACGGCAGTAAGACAACCGCGAACAAACCCACTGTGCGGCGCACGGTGCTCACCCGCGGGGCGGCGAACACCACGAAGCCGATCAGCATCACCGCCAGCACCAACAGGTGCAGCAACGGAGCAAACGCCCCGATCACTGCGACCCCCAACGCGGTGGCGGCAGCGGTGGGCAGCCATCCTCCGGATCGTCGGCCCGTCCCACCGCGCAGCACCGTGACAGCACCAGCCAGCACTAGCGGTAACAACAGGTACGCCAGCACGACGTCGAGCCGACCTTGTGCCAACCCGGCGATGGCCGGTGGGAGCAACGCGTATCCGGCCGCTGCCAGCGCCCGGCGCTTGCGGCTGACGGGAACCGTGCGGGTGGCCCAATAGGCGGACAGGCCGGCCAGCGGCATCGCCGCCAAGAGCAATATCGACACTGCCGCAGCGGGCGATCCCACCGGCAGCCCCAGCATCCCGATGACGGCCAGCGCGGCCGGCGGCGGAGCCGCGCTCCCACCGCCGACCGGATGCCATGAAGCCAAATAGGATGACCAGGTTTGACCTAGGCTTTCGACCGGCAGTAGCCGACCACCTGCCAGATCCAAGGCCAAGCGGTGGCGGTTCACCAATACCGCGAGCAGGGTCATCGCCATGGTCAGCAAGGCGGGCGGAGCGAGCAGGAACCGTCGGACCCGAGCGCCGAACCCCACATCGTCCATCGGGAGGATGCTCGACGCGTTGCCGTTGGTAGCAGTCGGCGATGGTCCGGTACCGACATGTCTCGGCAGCGGCGACGGCCGCGGGCGGCTATCCGGGCCAGATTCACCGGCAGCGCCTTGCGCTGCACCGTTACGTGTTGGGCCGTCAGGTGTCAGGCCGTCAGGTATCCCACCACCGGGTGCGATAACCCCCGGCGCCGAGCTCTGCCCGGCCGGCGGGCTGGACACTGCCGGTGCCGCTACCGCGCTGGCTGTGCGCGAACTCCGCGCACGGCGGGCGTTGCCGTCACCGGTGGGCGTCCCAGCACTGCGCGACACACCGACTCCTCCCTATCCATCCCCGTTGGTGGGGGGCACACGGTAACGTCCTCGAGCGACCGCCCCAGATTCCGGGCGATGCAGACTCGGGACGACACACATTCCGGACGACACAGCTTCCGGACGGCACGGCGATCTCAGACCGCCCCGCGTTTGAGTCGGCGGCGCTCCCGCTCCGACAGACCGCCCCAGATCCCGAACCGCTCGTCAAACGCCAGTGCGTACTCCAGGCACTCAGCGCGGACCTCGCAGCTTGCACAAATGCGCTTCGCCTCCCTCGTCGACCCACCCTTCTCCGGAAAGAACGCTTCCGGATCTGTTTGGGCGCACAACGCTCGCTCCTGCCAGTCCGGCTGATCGACCTCGTTGAGCACGCTCCAGTTGATCTGGTGCTCGACCCCCGTAGCCGCAGGCCAGCTGATGTCCATCTCATCCATGGCGGTCCACCCTCCTCGCCATAGAGTTCCTCCCCGGTCTCGTCCTGCCGATCTGGCCTCCCCGGGCTGAGGCCGGAGAATAACAAGTCTGTGATTACACCTCTGTCATCGGGGATGCAAGGCAGCGGGGGCGGATCGAGCCGAGCACCCAGCGTGTCGCAATTGACACGCCGCGCAACGTCTTCGCAAGGTGACATACCCGGAGACCGCATCGGCCACCTGGTACGCGAGAGTGGCCCCGTGCGTGCCACCGGCCTGGCTCCCAGCCCGCTTTTCCTGCTACTGCTCGTCGCCACGGTGTGCGGCGGCGCGCTTGCCGCGCACGGCACCGGCACGGCCCGCACCGCCGGTATCGTGCTGCTGGTCCTTGGCGGCTGGGCGCTCGCATTGTGCCTGCATGAATTCGGGCACGCGGTGACGGCCTACCGCGGCGGCGACCTGTCGGTGCGCGCCAAGGGTTACCTCACGCTTGACTTGCGCCGTTACACCGATCCGGTGATGTCGCTGGTACTGCCACTGCTACTGCTGGCGCTGGGCGGCATCCCGTTGCCCGGCGGCGCGGTGTGGATCGAGCGAGGAGCCCTGCGGTCCCGAGCGATCGCCTCGGCGGTGGCGCTGGCCGGTCCGCTGACCAATCTTGCGCTGGGCGTCGCACTCGCGGCGGTAGTCGCCCTTAGCGATCCGACGGAAGGCCTAGCGGCGGGCTTGTCTTGTCTGGCCCTGGTGCAGGTACTTGCGTTCATCCTCAACATCCTGCCGGTACCGGGGCTGGACGGATTCGGTGTGGTGGAACCTTATTTGCCCGCGTCAGCTCGCCGGCTGGCCGGCAACTTGGCCTGGTACGCCCCGTTGCTGTTGTTGGTACTGGTCTTCGGCGTGCCCGCAGCGGGCAATGCACTGTTCGGTGCAGGCTTTGCGGTGTTCGCCGCGCTCGGTGGCAATCCGCTGGCCGCGGCCGAGGGCTTCCGGGAATTGCTGTTCTGGCGCTGATCACGCCGCAGCGGCTGATTACCATCGCAGGAAACGGGGTACAGAGGACCCACCGCGAGGACGGGGAAAATGGGTCTAACGGCTCGATTGGATCGCTTCCAGCGGCGTCATACCTGGCTGGGCTTCCCGTTGGGCGTGATCTACAAGTTCATCGACGATCAGGGTGGCTATCTTGCCGCGCTGATTACCTATTACGGTTTCGTCTCGCTGTTTCCGCTGCTGCTGTTGTTGGTGAGCGTCCTGGGCTTCACACTGGACGGCAACCCCGCTTTCCAGCAGGCACTGCTCGGCTCCGCATTGCAGCAGTTTCCGATCATCGGTCCGCAACTACAGCAGAACGTCGGCGCTATCCACGGCAGCCGGATGGGCGTGATCCTGGGCATCATCGGCGCGGTCTACGGGGGGCTGGGGGTGTCGGTGGCCGTCCAGACAGCGCTGAATCGGGTGTGGGCCGTGCCGCGCTTTGCCCGCCCTGATCCGGTGTTCTCCCGCCTACGCGGCTTGCTGCTCTTCGTCTTGCTCGGTGCCTTCCTGTTGATCACCACCGCGCTGTCCGCTGCCGGTCCGGTTGCCGCCAGCCTCGGCTACGGCGGCGCTTGGACGAGCCTTGCCGCGATCGCCATCGCGATCGCGGCCAACGTGGGCACATTTCTCGTCGCCTTCAGGGTCCTGACCGCCCACGAGATCCGGCTAGCAGATCTGATACCCGGAGCGGTCTGCGCCGGGGTGGCAGTGCACGCGTTGCAGATCGGCGGTGCGTTCTTCGTCGGGTACGAACTGCGGGGCACCTCGCAGATCTACGGTGTCTTCGGGTTGGTGCTCGGGTTGCTGGCCTACCTGTACCTACTGTCAGTCATCGTGGTGTTCTGCGCGGAAATCAACGTGGTGCGGGTGCGGCAGCTGTGGCCGCGGAACCTGCTCACCCCGTTCATCAACGACGTCGCGCTCACCGCCGCGGATCGAGCGTCGTACCGTTCCTACGTCGATGCAGAGCGCTTCAAACCGTTCGAGCAGGTACACACGACGTTCGACCACCAGTCCCCGGCCGAAGACAAACACTGATCGTGGTGAAGGTCGTGGTGCTGGCCGGCGGCGTGGGCGGCGCCCGGTTCCTGCTCGGGCTCAAGGCCGCGCTGGGCCTGCCCCCTATCGGCCCGCCGACCGGCTCGCCGACCGACCGGGGCGGCGAGCACGACATCACCGCGGTGGTCAACACGGGGGACGACATCTGGCTGCACGGGCTACGCATCTGCCCGGATCTCGACACCTGCATGTACACCCTCGGGGGCGGGATCGACACCCAACGTGGCTGGGGACGTGCCGGGGAGACCTGGGTGGTCAAAGCCGAGCTCGCCCAGTACGGGGCCGATCCGGACTGGTTCGGGCTCGGCGACCGGGACCTGGCCACGCACCTGGTCCGCACCCGGATGCTGCAGGAGGGCTACCCGCTGTCGGCGGTCACCGCAGCGCTGTGCACCCGCTGGCGCCCCGGCGTACGACTGTTGCCGGCCACTGACGATCGCTGCGAGACCCACGTCGTGGTCGCCGACCCGCAGGGGCCCCGGGCAATGCATTTCCAGGAGTGGTGGATCCGGCACCGCGCAGCGCTTCCGGCCAGCGAGTTCGTGTCGATCGGCGCCGATGATGCCGAGCCCGCCGCCGGCGTGCTGGAAGCGGTCGCCGAAGCGGATGCCGTGCTGCTGGCGCCGTCCAATCCGGTGGTGTCGATTGGCAGCGTGCTGGCGATCCCGGCGATCCGGCGTGCAGTGCGCAGCGCCACCGCCCGGGTGATCGGGCTATCACCCATCATCGGCGGCCGGGCGATGCGCGGGATGGCCGAGAACTGTCTGGCCACCATCGGCGTGCCGTGCGAGGCAGGCGCGGTCGGCGCGCATTACGGCTCTCGCGTCGCCGGTGGGATCCTGGACGGATGGCTGGTCCACACCGGGGACGCGGCAACGGTGCCCGGGATGGAGGTGCGGGAGGTACCGCTGCTGATGACGGACGTCCCGGCGACCGCGGCGATGGCCGCAGCGGCCCTGAACCTGGCAGGTCTGTCGGTGTGAGGGATCACGCAGCGGCACAGGAGATCCGCATCCTGCCCGTCCGCGGGCTGCCCGAGTTCCGGCCCGGCGACGACCTGGTCGCCGCGTTGGCCGCAGCCGCACCGTGGCTGGTCGACGGCGATGTCGTGGCCGTCACCAGCAAGGTGGTGTCCAAGGTAGAGGGACGCCTGATCACGGTGCCGGCTGACCCGCCGGCCCGGGACGCGGCCCGCCGCAAGCTGGTGGCAGCAGAGGCCCAGCGGGTGCTGGCCCGCCACGGCCGCACCCTGATCACGCAGAACTGGCTGGGCGTGGTGCAAGCGGCGTCCGGAGTTGATGCGTCCAACGTGGAGCGCCACGAAGTCGCTCTGCTGCCGGTCGATCCGGATGCCAGCGCGGCGCGGCTGCGGGCCGGGGTGGCCGCGCAACTGGGCGTCGACGTCGCCGTCGTGATCACTGACACGATGGGTCGAGCCTGGCGAGTGGGGCAGACCGACGCGGCTATTGGGGCGGCCGGGTTGGGCGTGTTGCATCGTTACGCGGGTGCGGTCGACAGGCATGGCAACGAGCTGATGATGACCGAGGTGGCCGTCGCCGATGAGATCGCCGCGGCCGCCGACCTGGTCAAGGGCAAGCTGACCGGCGTGCCGGTGGCGGTGCTACGCGGGCTGGCACGGCACGATGACGCCAGCACCGCGGCGGATCTGATCCGCCCGCTGGCCGAGGATCTGTTCAGGCTTGGCACCGAGGACGCGATCGAGCAGGGACGTGCCGCGGGCCGGGCGGATGCGGTGCTGCTGCGCCGATCGGTGCGTTCCTACCGTCCCGATCCGGTGGATCCGGAGCTGCTGCGCCGCGCGGTGGCAGTGGCTCTGCGGGCTCCGGCACCGCACCACACGCGGCCGGTGCGGTTCATCTGGCTGGCCGACCGCAACCGGCGGAGACGGCTGCTCGACGCAATGGCGCAGGCCTGGCGGGCGGACTTGCGCGGAGACGGGATGGCCGAGGACCGCATCGAGCACCGGGTGCGACGGGGAAACCTTCTCTATGACGCACCGGAGATACTGGTACCAGTGGCGGTCCCGGACGGCGCGCACAGCTACCCCGACACGCGCCGGCAAGCCGCCGAGGAAACGATGTTCACCGTGGCGGCGGGCGCCGCCGTGCAGGGACTGCTGGTGGCGCTGGCGGCCGAGGGCGTGGGCTCATGCTGGGTCGGCTCGACGTTGTTCTGCCCAGATCTGGTGCGCGCTGAGCTCAAGCTACCCGCGGTCTGGCGGCCGCTCGGCGCGATCGCCGTCGGTTATCCCACCGAGCCGCTAGTGCCACGCCCACCGGGTGATCCCGATGATGGATTGGTGCTGCGATAATCCACGGCGATGTTCACTAGCCCAAATGCCGCCGTGCATGCCGATGCAGTGCAGACCTTGTCCGGCTGGGCACCCGACGACTCTGGGCAGCAGGCACTGCGCCAAGCCTTTCTCGGCTTGCTGGCGGCCCGCCCAGATGCCTGCGCCCGATCCTGCGTACCAGGCCATCTGACCGCTTCGGCCGTGGTGGTTTCGCACGACCGGATGCACGTGCTGCTCACCCTGCATCCCCGGGTCGGGCGTTGGGTGCAGCTGGGCGGGCACTGTGAGGAGCGGGACGCCGGACTCGCCGCTGCCGCGCTGCGGGAGGCGACGGAGGAATCTGGTATCGGCGATCTGGAGATCGATCCGCGGCCGCTGCATCTGGACGTGCACCCGATCACCTGCTCGCTGGGTGTGCCCACAAGACACTTCGATGTTCGCTTTTTACTCCACGCCCCACCCGGGGCAACGCCGGTAATCAGCTCAGAGTCTGTCGAGCTGGCCTGGTGGCCCACCCACTCCCTCCCACCCGACGTCGCTCCCCTGATCCCCATCATGGAGACATATCGGGCTCTTTAGGGGTCCGCTCAGCCCGTTATGGCTCCATATCGGGGAGGAATCATGAGTCTCGTTCGGTCGTTGGTGTTGTTCGGCGTCGCCGCGGTTGCGGAGATCGGCGGCGCGTGGCTGGTCTGGCAGGGCTGGCGAGACAACCGCGGCCTGGCGTGGATCGCCGCGGGTGTGATCGCACTGGGGTGCTACGGCTTCATCGCGACTTTCCAGCCCGACCCGCACTTCGGCCGGATCCTGGCCGCGTACGGTGGCGTTTTCGTGGCCGGCTCGCTGGCCTGGGGCATGATCGTGGACAAGTTCCACCCCGATCGGTGGGACTACCTGGGATCGGCTACCTGCCTGCTGGGCGCCGCCATCATCGTGTACGCGCCGCGGGCATGAATCCCATGCCGGATCACTTCGGCGCGTCGGGCACCGCCTCGACGAGGCTGACCATGCCGGCGCTCGGCACAATGCGGGTCAGGCGAAGCCCCACCCGGCCGAGCAAGGAGTGGTACTCCGCTTTGGTGCGCTGGCGGCCACCAGCAGTCATCACCAGCATCTCCAGATCTGCGAGCTTGCCCATCGACGGCTCCCGGCCTTCCGGCAGCACGATCTCCGCGAGCAGCACGCACGCAGAATCGCCCATCACGGCACGACAGCGGCCCAGGATCTGCGCGGCGCGGTCGTCGTCCCAGTCATGGATGACGTTGCTCAACAGATAAGCATCGCCACCTTCCGGTACTGATTCGAAGAAGTCCCCGCTCACCACCTTGCAACGGTCGACGACCTCCGCACCCGACAGTTGGTCACCGGCCTCGGCCACCAACGTCGCGGCATCGAAGAGCACTCCTTGAAGATGCGGGTTGGCGGACAGGATGGCGGCGAGCAGACCGCCGCGCCCGCCGCCGACGTCCACAATGGTGCGGAATCGGTTGAAGTCGTACGCCTTGACGATGCTGGCCGTCTCGGTGGTGGAGATCGAGGTCATGGCCGCATCGAAGATCGCGGCGTCTTCGGGATGCTCGGCCAGATACTCGAAGACCTCCTTGCCGTGAACCCGGTCAAACGCCGACTCCCCGGTGCGGACGGTCTCGTACAAGTCGGTCCACGGGTAACGGTGAAACGGCATCCCGACCATCGTCGCCCAGCCACGCAGCGAACCGGGTACCTCGCTGCGCAGCAGCTCTCCGACCGGGGTCAGCGCGAATTGCCGATTCTCCAGCTCGGCGACGACTTCGACATCACCGAGCGCACGCAGCACCCGGTACAACGCCGGGCCGTGCGCACCGACAAGGTTGGCGATCTCGTCCACCTGCCGCGGTCCGGATGCCAGCGTGTCCGCAACGCCGAGCCGGGCTATCACGCTGATTGCTTGGGACACCAGCGCACCGAAGGTCAACTGGCGCATCGTGACCGCGGGTGGCTCCGCTGCGGCGGGGATTGGGGCCGATGTCTCGCCAACCGCCATTCTGACCCCATCTCGACTGCACCGATGCTTGCCGGATGTTCACGGGAGTGACCGGGTCTCACGGTAGTGGCGGGATGAGCTAGCCGAAAGTGTCAGAGGCACATGCTTGGCTGAGCCCGCAACCAACCAAGGAGGTTCTCATGGCGATCCGTACCGCCCCATGGCCTGCTGGCACACCGTGCTGGATAGACCTCGCTGTTCCCGACGTCGACGCCGCCAAGGAGTTCTACGCCGCCGTTTTGGGCTGGACCTACATCGATAGCGGCGAGGAGTTCGGCCACTATCAGATGTGTCAACGCGACGGCCACTCCGCAGCGGGCATCGGCCCACAGCAGAGTCCCGACCAGCCGCCTGCGTGGACAACCTACCTCGCTAGCGACGCTGTCGACAGCAGCGCGCAGCAGATCGCCGACAATGGCGGGAAGCTCCTCGCCGGCCCCTTCGACGTGGCCGGTGCGGGCCGGATGTGCATCGCGCTGGACGCGCAGGGCGCCGTCTTCAGGGTATGGCAGGCCGGGGGTCACATCGGCGCGGAGGTCTACAACGAGCCCGGATCGCTCGTGTGGACCGAAGCCGCGCTTCCCGATCCCGACGCGGGCAGGCACTTTTACGCTGCGGTGTTTGACTACTCATATCAGCCTGTCGAGGGCGCCGGCTCGGAGTACACCACCTTCCATCGAGGCGGCGACCCGCTCGGTGGTATCGGCGGCTTGGACTAC
>JBHELN010000113.1:0-12501 GCA_046263115.1 Pseudonocardiaceae bacterium
GGGCGAAACCGGCAGTTCCGTTTGGTGGTAGCTATCGGTTGATCGATTTTGTGCTCTCCAATCTGGTCAACGCCGGATACATCCGAATTTGCGTGCTCACGCAATACAAATCGCACTCCTTGGATCGGCACATCACCACGAGCTGGCGGCTGTCATCGATGCTGGGGCAGTACATCACCCCGGTACCCGCACAGCAGCGGCTCGGACCGCGGTGGTACACCGGCAGTGCAGACGCGATCTTCCAGTCGCTCAACCTGGTGTACGACGAAGCGCCCGAGTACATCGTCGTCTTCGGCGCCGACCACGTGTACCGGATGGATCCGTCCCAGATGGTGGAACAGCACATCGCCACCGGCTCGGGAGTGACCGTCGCCGGAATCCGGGTACCGCGCGAGCAGGCCAGCGCCTTCGGATGTATCGGCGCAGACTCCTCCGGGCAGATCACCGAGTTCCTCGAGAAGCCGGCGCGGCCACCGGGCACTCCGGACGATCCCGAGGTGACGTTCGCGTCGATGGGCAACTACGTCTTCACCACCAAACTATTGGTCTCAGCACTCCGCGCCGATGCCACCAACCAGGATTCCGACCACGACATGGGCGGCGACGTGATCCCCATGCTGGTGGATGCCGGTGAAGCGGCGGTGTACGACTTCGCGGACAACGTGGTGCCCGGCGCCACCGATCGGGACCGCGGCTACTGGCGTGATGTGGGAACCCTGGACACCTACTACGACGCGCACATGGACCTGGTGTCCGTGCATCCGGTGTTCAACCTGTACAACCGCTTGTGGCCGATCCGCACAGCGATGCTTCCGCTGCCGCCTGCGAAGTTCGTACAGGGCGGCACCGCCCAGGAGTCGATCGTGGGAGCCGGCTCGATCGTCTCGGCCGCGCATGTGACCAATTCGGTACTGTCGAGCGACGTGGTGGTCGAGGCCGGTGCCCACGTCGAGGGAAGCGTGCTGATGCCGGGCGTCCGGGTGGGCAAAGGAGCAGTGGTACGCCGGGCGATTCTCGACAAGAACGTGGTGATCCCTGACGGTGCACAGGTCGGGGTGGATCGTGACTTGGACCGCGAGCGCTACACGGTCAGCGGCGGCGATGTGGTCGTCCTGGGCAAGGGAGCCCATGCGGAGTAAGCCAGTGCCCTGGTGGGCTGTGCTGTCTTCAGCGTGCGCTCCGGTGTTGCTGATCGGTGGATGGGAACTCGCCGCTGCCCGCCAACCCGCCGGTTTCGATCCGGTGCGCGAGACGATCAGTGCCCTGGCCTCCCGTGGCGCCACTGACGCCTGGCTCATGACAACAGCGCTGGCAAGCGTCGGCGTCTGTCACATGATCACAGCCGCGGGGCTCGTCCCGGCGGCGGCTGCCGGTCGGGGCCTGTTGGCCACCGGCGGGCTGGCCACCATCGTGCTGGCCGCCTTCCGGCAGCCGGTGACCGGCGATTCGGTTGCGCATGTTGCTGCCGCAGCCCTCGCCCTTTCGGCGTTGTCGCTGTGGCCCGCGTTGGCGTGGCGAGGTGGTGGCCGGCCGAGGCCTGGAGTCTGGTGGCTGGCCGCCACCGGGCTGCTGGGGCTGCTGGGGTGGTTCGGTATCGAGTACTTCGAGGGGAGTCCGCGGATCGGCTTGTCCGAGCGGGTACTCACCGCAGCACAAGCGCTATGGCCGCTCGCGGCCGTGCTGCTGGTGCGCCGGCAACAGAGCGCGCGTTGAGTGGCGGTGGTCCGCGACGGTCAGTCCATACTGAGCCGATGAGCACGCGCGGCGCAGGCTCGCCGGATAGGCATTCAGCTCTGGGAGAGCACGGATGACAGCCTCGAATACGGCAGGTCCCAACGAGGCAGCCGGCCCGCGGCCGGCCGGCTCGCTTACCGACGCCATCGTCGGTTACTACGACGAGACCTGGCTCGACTACCGGGTGCTGTGGCTCAACCCGGACAATCTGGCCGTCCACTTCGGCTACACGGACGAGAACACCCGCAGCCATACCGACGCGCTCAAGAACATGAATCGGGTCCTTGCGGATCGGGTGCAGATCGAGCCCGGCGCGCGGGTACTGGATGCCGGGTGCGGGGTCGGCGGCAGCAGCCTGTGGCTGGCCCAGGAGCGCGGCGCTGATGTGGTCGGGATCACCCTGGCCGCCCGGCAGGTCGAGAAGGCGCGCAGCTACGCAGCCCGGCGCGGGTTGGCCAACCGCGTCCACTTCGAGGTCGCCGACTTCACTGCGACGCCCTTCCCAGATGCCAGTTTCGATGTCGTGTGGGCGGTGGAGAGCTTGTGCCACGCACCCCACAAAGCCGCCTTCTATCAGGAGGCCGCTCGGGTGCTGCGCCCCGGTGGACGGGTGGTCGTCGCCGATTTCGTCCGGGCCGGCCGCCCGCTGGATCCGACCGGCGAGCGACTGCTGCACGAGTGGCTCAGTGGCTGGGCCGTTCCCGACATCGACACCCACGGCGAACACACCGAGCACCTGGCTGCGGCCGGCTTCGTCGACACCCGGCTGGATGACGTGACCGCGCATACCCGCCCATCGCTACGCCGGTTGTACCGCATGGCGTACTTCACCTACCCGCTGGCCCTGTATGGCTACGTCAAGGGCGTCCGCTCGGCCGTCCAGCACGGCAACGTGATCGCCTCAATCCGCCAGTATCAGGCGCTGCGTCACGGCGCATGGTTCTACAGCATCCTGTCGGCCACCAAGCCGTTGGAGTGACGCTGCGCACCCTGCGGCTTGCCGGCGGGGCTGATGAGGGCTTGGGGCGTCAGCAGGTGCGCAGGGCGAGGAGCAGACCGTCGTCAACGGGGAGCATCAGGGGGGTGAGGGTCTCGTCCTCACGGACCATGACGCCGACGGCGCGCAGAGCGGCGGATGACGGGTCCCGATGCGCCGGATCAGTCACCCTGCCGTCGCCCAACGCGTTGTCGAACGCGATCACCCCGCCCGGTCGTAACAAGCGCACGCCGGTTTCCAGGTAGCGCGGATATTCAAGCTTCGCCGCGTGCACGAACACCAGGTCGTACCCGCCGTCGGTGAGCCGGGGCAGCACGTCCAGGGCTTGCCCCATGATCAGCCGGTAGCGAGACGGCGCAAACCCGGCTTCGGAGAACGCCTGCCGGGCGGCGCGCTGATGCTCGGGTTCGACGTCGATGGAGGTCAACACTCCGTCGGCAGCCATTCCACGGAGCAGGCACAGCCCGCTGGCTCCCGCGCCGGTACCGACCTCGACCACAGCCCGGGCACTGAGCGCGCCGGCCAGGAATCGCAGCGCGGCGCCACCGCCCGGCCCGATCGGGGCGCAGCCCAATTCCAGCGCCCGCGCGCGCGCCGCGGCCAGTATCTCGTCTTCGGTGACGAAACTGTCCACGTAGTCGCGCACTGCGCCGCCAGTAGACCTCACGTAGCGCAGCGTAGCGCCGGTGCCTGCGCCGCCCAGGCGGCGCCGCGCCGATAGGTGAACCGCAGTGCTGAGCCGGCCCACTCTCAGGATCTTCTTACCCGCCCCTTACCCGGGGCACACGCTGGCGCGGCATCATGAAACATCGACAGCCGCCCTGGCGTTGTAGTACCTGTTTGTGCTCTTGATGTCAGCCGAGCAAGCTACCCGGAGGTGGAAGACCCAACCGATGGCCACCCAGATCCCTTTTGGGGAACCCGCCGCCGCCCAGCAGGCCGTCCCCGTTGCGCCACCCGACGATGAGGACGGTGAGGCGGCTACGGCATGGGTACCGCCTTCGTGGGATCAAGTGGTGCGGGAGCACGCCGACCGGGTGTACCGGCTGGCTTACCGCCTGTCCGGCAATCCGCACGATGCTGAGGACCTCACCCAGGAGACATTCATCCGGGTGTTCCGCAGCTTGGGCTCTTACAAACCTGGCACGTTCGAAGGTTGGCTACACCGGATCACGACCAACCTGTTCCTGGACATGGTGCGCCGTCGTGCCCGGCTGCGGATGGAGGGCTTGCCCGAAGACACCGACCGGCTTGCCGGCGGTGGGTTGAGCCCGGAGCAGATGTACGCGGCGACTCATCTCGATCCGGATTTGCAGCAGGCGTTGGACGACCTCGCTCCGGAATTCCGAGCCGCTGTCGTACTCTGTGATGTGGAGGGTCTGTCTTACGAGGAGATCGGCGCCACGCTCGGCGTGAAGCTGGGCACCGTGCGCAGCCGGATTCACCGCGGCAGGCAGGCGCTCAAGGTGGCGCTGGAAAGGCGCCGCGTCGGCGCTTGAGTTAGGGCTTGAGTTGTGCCGAGGAAGGAGGCTAGATGACGGACCTGCGCGGCCGCACCTTCTCCGATCTGCTGGCCGGCCTCAACGCAGGGCAGCACCTAGCCGTTGACGCACTGGTGGCTTTCGTCGACGGTGAGCTTGCCCCGGGTGCTCGTGACCGCGCTGCTGCGCACCTCACCGGGTGCCAGTCGTGCGCCGCGGAGATCGCCGCGCAACGCCAGGCTCGTAGCGTGGTTAGATCTGCACATTGTCCTTCGGTCCCGGCTGATCTGCTCGCCGCGTTACGCGATATCCCGCGCACCGTTGACCTGCCTGAACCACCTGCGGGCCTGGCGGTGACGTCGGATGGCGTCGTGGTGGAGATGGCCGACCCGAAGCGGATGCGGGCTGCCCCGCTAGGTGGGGGCCCGCGGTGGGGAACCGGCCCCTCGGTGCTCGGTCGTTGGATCGGACGGTAACACCGCTACACATACTTCACCGGGCTGTAGGCAGACTGGATCATCGCTAGCGCACGCCTGAACCCAGGAGACCATGGCCCTGTCCCAGGATCACGATTGCAACCTCCCCTTCCAGCCGGAAGGGCATTCGAG
The DNA here is from genome assembly GCA_046263115.1 of Pseudonocardiaceae bacterium. Taxonomy (GTDB): domain Bacteria; phylum Actinomycetota; class Actinomycetes; order Mycobacteriales; family Pseudonocardiaceae. The sequence goes on from JBHELN010000113.1 coordinate 4,821, forward strand.
GCCGCAGTTCGTCGCGGCACGCATTCCTCAGCCCGAAATCGATCCAGCGGCGGCCCAGGCGTTCGGCCGGCCAGCCGGAGTGCAGGGTGCCTTCGCCGATCAACATGACGGCACGCTGCAGCCGTGGACCACCGCACCACCGCCCGCCCAGGAGTTGGCGGCCGCCTTCAGCAGGCCTCTGGACTCTCCCGAACAGCTGCAGCGCCCACCCGGACGCAACGGCGTCCGACCCGCAGGCCAGCGCGACGACGACTTTTGGCCACGGGGTGCCGTGAATAACCCATGGCGTGACCCGCATGCAGCGGCTGTGCTCGGGCCGCCTGCGGTGGCGCAGCGCCATGGCGAGGCCGGTGAACCGCCACCCCCCGGAGCCCGGCTGAGCCTGGCGGAAGTGCTTTTCGGTGGTCGGGTGAGCAACCTGGCGCTCGCCGCGCTCGCTGCGGTGGCGCTGTTGGTCGGCGGAGTCGGCGGGCTCGTGGGCCGGCTCACCGCAGAGGTCGGCACACTGCTGAACGATCCGGGTGCCACCCTCGCACAGACCCAGCCGGCGATACAGCGGCCAGCGGGTTCAGTGGCGGCGGTGGCCGGCCGGGTGCTGCCCGCAGTGGTGTCCTTGGAGTTCCGGGTGGGAGATCAGGGCGGCTTCGGCTCCGGAGTGGTGATCGACAGCCACGGCTACGTGTTGACGAACAACCACGTGGTGGCTCCGGCAGCGACGATCCCGCAGGCCACCCTGGAAGCGGTGTTCAGTGACGGCACCCGGCTACCGGCACGGATCGTGGGCCGGGATCCCAAGACCGATCTCGCCGTCGTCAAGGTAGAGGTCGCGAATCCCACGGTGGCGCAGTTAGGCCGTTCGTCGGGTTTGAAACAGGGTGACTCGGTCATTGCCATCGGCTCCCCACTCGGTCTCGCCGGGACGGTCACCAGCGGCATCGTCAGTGCGGTGGACCGGCCGGTGCGGCTGGAAGGTGAGGGCGGTCAGGGTAATGCGGTGATCGACGCGATTCAGACCGACGCGGCGATCAATCCCGGCAACTCCGGCGGGGCGCTGGTGGATGCTGCGGGCGCGGTGGTGGGCATCAACACCGCCATCCTCCGCGCCCAGGGCGCGAGCGATGGTGGAGGCTCCATCGGGCTCGGCTTCGCCATCCCCATCGATACGGCCCGCACCATCGCCCAGGAATTGATCCGGACCGGGCACTACCAGCACGCTGAGCTGGGCATCAACGCCGCGTCGGTGACCGACGGTCGCTCCGACGGAGCCCGGGTGCAGAACGTTCAGCAGGGCAGTGCTGCCGCCGAGGCCGGCATTCTGGAAAACGATGTGATCACCAAGGTCGGCAATCGGGCCGTGGGTAGCGCCGACGCGCTCACCGTCGCCATTCATGAGCGGGCCATCGGTGAACGGGTACCGATCTCACTGGTGCGCGACGGTCGACCGCTGGTGGTGACCGTCACGCTGAAGTCCGATTGACCCGTGAGTGGCGATACGAGCCATGACTCGCATCGCCACTCACGGGCCAGCTAGCCTGGCAAGATGTTCAACATCGGCTGGGGGGAGTTTCTGATCCTCATCGTTGCCGGGCTGCTGATTTTGGGCCCGGAACGCCTGCCCTCGGCGGCTGCCTGGGCGGGTAGGACTGTGCGCCAGGTCCGGGACTACGCCAATGGAGCCCGCGAGCAGCTACGCAGCGAGCTGGGTCCGGAATTCGACGAACTCCGGGCGCCCCTGGAGGACCTGCGAGGGCTGCGCGGGTTCAACCCGCGGGGGTTCACGCCGCGCAGCGCGCTGACCCGCCACCTCTTCGACGACCTGGACGGCGACGCCTTCAGCGGTGTGATCAAACCCAATGGCTACGCCGCGACGACAGGTCACAGTGCCCCGGTCTACAGGCCGCTACAGCCGGGTGAGCGCGCTCCATTCGATCCCGACGCCACCTGAACGGGCGTTAGCGAGGGCTCACCGAGAGCAGTTTCCCGGCCAGCCCGCGTGATCGGGTCGCGAGTCGATCGGCTATGCCGCGGAGTACCACCGAGGCCGGCGAGCTGGGATCGACCAGCACCAGTGGAGTACCGGCGTCCCCGGTCTCGCGCAGCCGCGGATCGATCGGCACCTGACCCAGCAGCGGCACCTGGCTGCCCAGCGAGCGGGTCAGGGCCTCGGCGACTGCCTGACCGCCACCGGAACCGAACAGGTGGTTGCGCGATCCGTCGGGCATCAGCAGCCACGACATGTTCTCCACCACGCCGATCAGCCGTTGGCGGGTCTGCAGGGCGATCGAGCCGGCCCGCTGCGCCACGTCCGCGGCGGCTCGCTGCGGGGTGGTGACGACGAGCAGCTCCGCGTTGGGAATCAGCTGCGCCACCGAGATGGCGATGTCACCGGTGCCCGGCGGCAGATCGAGCAGCAGCACATCGAGGTCGCCCCAGAACACGTCGGCCAGGAACTGCTGCAGCGCCCGGTGCAGCATCGGTCCGCGCCAGACCACCGGGGTGTTGTCCTTGGTGAACATGCCGATCGAAATCACCTTCACGCCGTGCGCGGTCGGCGGCATGATCATCTTCTCTACCTGGGTCGGGCGCGCGGTGGTGCCGAGCATGCCCGGCACCGAGTGCCCGTAGATGTCGGCGTCGACCACGCCGACCGACAGGCCCCGATCGGCCATCGCAGCCGCCAGGTTCACCGTCACCGAAGACTTGCCGACCCCGCCCTTACCGGAGGCGACGCAGTACACCCGGGTCAGCGAGCCCGGCTCGGCGAACGGGATACGGGGCTCCTCGGCGGTGCCGCGTAGCTGGCGGCGCAACGCCGTGCGCTGGGCGTCGCTCATCACGTCCAGCTGTACCTGCACGTCCCGAGCCCCCGGCACGGCGCGCACTGCTTGGGTGACCCGGGAGGTGATGGTGTCGCGCATGGGGAAGCCGGCGACGGTGAGCCACACCGCTACCGTCACTGTGCCGTCGGGCGTCACGGTCACGTCTTTGACCATGCCCAGCTCCGTGATCGGCCGGTTGATCTCGGGATCGTGCACCCCGTCCAGCGCGGTTCGGACCGCGTCGACCGACGGGACGGTCTGGATGGAGGCCACGGGTGGCACCGACCTTCCGGGTTGAGTGGGCGTCTTAGTTCAATGCTAGGCGTTATGCCGCCGGCTGCTCATTGCCCCGCTTGCCGGGGCAGGCGTTCAGAGCCCCGTTTACCGCGCCGATACGCAGCTGACCGATCCGGCGGCGACCGATCCGACACCGCCGATTCCGGTGCACTGTGTTCCCGCAGCTCGCTCAGCCGCACCAGCTCGGAACGCAGGAAATCCCGGGTGACCACCTCGCCGAGCGCCAGTCGCAGTGCCGCCAGTTCCCTGGCCAGGTACTCGGTATCGGCCTTGGTGCGTTCGGCGCGCGCCCGGTCCTCCTCAAGCGCGACCCGGTCGCGGTCGTCCTGACGGTTCTGGGCGAGCAGGATCAGCGGTGCCGCGTATGCCGCCTGGGTGGAGAACGCCAGGTTGAGCAGGATGAACGGGTAGGGGTCCCAGCGCAGCGACACCGCGGCCAGATTCAGCGTGATCCAGACCATCACCACTACCGTCTGTGCGGCCAGGAAGCGGCCGGTGCCCAAAAAGCGCGCGATCCGCTCGGAGAAGCGGGCGAACGCGTCCGGATCCACTCTGGGTGTCAACCGCCGTGGTCCGCGCGGTAGGTCCAGCCGGCTTGCCGAGTACTGCCACCGTGACTCAGCCACTGGTCACCTCGCCACGCCGGTCGGGGGTGAGCCAGGCCTCCTGTTGGCGCCAGTCGTCGGGCAGCGCGGCATCCAGCAGATCGTCCACGCTAACCGCACCGAGTAGATGGTCCTCGGGGTCCACCACCGGGGCGCAGACCAGGTCGTAGGCAGCGAAATAGCGCGTAACCTCAGCTAGTGTTGCGTCCGGCCCGAGCCTGGCCAATTCGGTGTCCAGTACACCTGCTACCAGGTCGAATGGGGGCTCGCGGAGCAATCGCTGTAGGTGAGCGCAGCCCAGGTAGCGCCCGGTTGGGGTGGCGGTGGGCGCGCGGCAGACGAACACCATGCTTGCTAGCGCGGGGGTCAGCTCGGGGTTGCGCACCCGAGCCAGCGCCTCGGCGACGGTGGCGTCCGGCGTGAGCACTACCGGCTCCGGGGTCATCAGACCACCGGCGGTATCCGAGGAGTAGGCCAGCAGCCGACGCACCGGGGCGGATTCCTCGGGCGCCATTAACCGCAGCAGCCGCTCCCGCTCGGTCTGGGCGAGCTCGCCGAGCAAGTCAGCCGCGTCGTCGGGGTTCATCGCCTCCAGCACGTCAGCGGCGCGCTCGTCGCCCAGCCGGGCGAGCACCGTGGCCTGCTCGTCCTCGGACAGCTCCTGGAGCACGTCCGCAAGCCGCTCGTCGTCCAGCGCGTCAACCACCTCGTCGCGGCGTTTGGCGGGCAGCTCACGCAGCGTGTTAGCGACCTCCACGGCGCGCATTCCCTCGAACAACGCGAGCAGCTGTTCGGCGCCCTGCCCGCGGGAGGACACCTCGGCCAGCGTCAACCCCACCACTTCGTCCCAGCTGAGCACTTCGACTGGACCCCGCCGGCCAAGCCGGCCGGTGCGCTCCCGCACCGCCAACTTCGTGATCACCCAGTCTTTGGTCCGGGTCGGCTCCATCCCCGCGTCTACCACGAACGCGACTGCCCCGGTGGCGGCCACGTGCACCCGGGTGTCCAGGAGCTCCCCGAGCACGAGTGTCTCGGTGGGACGCAGGGTGAACTTGCGCAGGCTCACCGTGCCGGTGGACAGCACCACCGCGCCCGGCTCTATCGAGGTGACCCGCAGCATGGGTACGAAGATCCGTTGCCGGATGGCGAGCTCGACCACCAGCCCGAGCACCCGCGGCGGCCGGGGCCCGATGCGCAGCGCAGTGACCAGGTCGCGGACCCTACCGATCTGCTCGCCGTCGGGCCCGAACACCGGTAGGCCGGCAACCCGCGCAGCAAAAACCCTGCTCGCCATGGCCATGTTAGGAGGCTAGCGTTCGCGGTTGTGCCATCCGGAGTCGAATCGCAATCTGGCAGCAGCGCCTCCGGAGCGACTCAGCCCGACTCAAGGGCGGCTCAGCGGTAGCAGGAGGAATCGGAGGACGCGTCACCACCTTGCAGGCGCACTTGGTGTACTCGTAGGCCCCGGAAATCGTCGCCGTGCAGGAAGAATCCACGGTAGATGGTCAGTCCGCCCGCGGGGTCGGCTCGCTCTTGGCCATCCAGGCGCCGACGCCGTCGGGGAAAACTGGTCACCCCAGGCGCCGTAGAGCGAATTGGTGAGTAAAGGCGCTGGCCGTCCCGGCTGACCTCCACCATCTGCGGTCCGCCGGCCAGTGGCTGGTCGGCTTCGGCCGGGTGGGCTGCACGGCCGACATGCTGCCTATCCGAATCGATCCGGTCTCGCGCGGGTTCGCGGCATCTGACACGTCGTACTGCTGGCATCTGACACGTCGTACTGCTTGAGCTCACCGGTGCCGAAGCACGACACATCCAGCTGCCGATCGTCCACCGACAGGTTGATATCGGTGATCAGGGGTGGGACGGCAGCAAAGGGCTTCAGTGCAGGGGGCAGCAATCCGGGTAGCGGGCTCGGGGACGATGGTGATCACCTTGTCCGCCGTCCAGCTGCCGTTTTCCCGATGCCAGCGCCAGACCGAGGCAGACAGGTCTTGGGTGGACACCACCACGCCGACGAATCCCCAGGTGGCGTCCGGGTCGTGCGCAGGGCGCAGCTCGAGCACCATCTGGTGGTGGGCGCCCAGATCGAGCCGCTGGAGGTGCTTACCGGCGGCCAGGTCTCAGAAGTGCAGCGCGCGGCCGTACTTGTTGCCCAGCAACAGTTCCGGGTTTGACCCCGTCCTCGATCATGGAGGGAGTGCCCCACTCGCTGGTGATCAGCGTGTTGTTGGTTGAGGTGCCATCAGGCGTCATACGCCAGGTACTGCGAGGCGCGGTCGTTTTCCCGCGGCCCCAGCACGTCGAAGGTGGCATGGTCGAGCAGCGCGATCCCACCCGGCCCGTCGGCACCGTGTGCGCCACCCAAGCAGGATAGGAAGATCCCCTCGGGGCCACAGTGCAGGGTGTGCGGCCGGGAGTAGCCGGCTTTGTCAGCCAGTTCCTTGGCGCTCAGCTGGCGCGGCGGCCGCCTCCACGGGGCTGCGGTAAAACGTCGGATCGGGGGATGTGGTGATGGCTGCATTCATCACATGTTCCTTGCAGTGTGGCCGGCAGTATATCGAGTCGGGGTTGCCCGGCAGAAGATCGGTGATAATTGTCCGAAGCCGCACCGCCATCGCTCACTTCCGCGTTCAATGCGGCCGCCGTATTACGTCCTATGGGTGTGCGACGCCGACAGCGGTCGCAGCCGTCATACTGGCGGATAGTCCACTACCAGGCCTCGCCGCCTGCGACGAAAGGGTTGCCCTTCATGGCCCGGCTCGCTCAGACCGACGGTCTCACCGAGATCCAGCAAGAGATCCTGGCTACGGTGAAGACCTTCGTGGACAAGGAGATCATCCCAGTCGCCCAGGAATTGGAGCACACCGACACCTATCCGCAGGAGATAGTCGAGGGGATGAAGGAGATGGGCTTGTTCGGCCTCACCATCCCCGAGGAATACGGCGGCCTGGGTGAGTCGCTGCTGACTTACGCGCTGGTGGCGGAGCAGATCGCCCGGGGTTGGATGAGCGTCTCCGGCGTAATCAATACACACTTCATCGTGGCGCACATGATCAGCCATCACGGCACCGACGAGCAGAAGCAGCATTACCTGCCGGGCATGGCAGAGGGACGCATTCGCGGTGCCTTTTCGATGTCGGAACCGGAGCTGGGTTCCGACGTAGCGGCGATCAAGACGAGGGCCCGGCGCGTTGGCGACGACTACATCGTCGACGGCGCGAAGATGTGGCTGACCAATGGCGCCACGTCGACCCTGGTGGCAACGCTGGTCAAGACCGACGAGGGGGCAGCGAAGGCACACCACAACCTGACCGCGCTGCTGGTGGACAAGCCCACTGGTTATGGCCAGGTCGCTCCGGGTCTCAGTGTCCCCGGCAAGATCGACAAAATGGGTTACAAAGGCGTCGACACCACCGAGTTGGTGTTCGACGGCTATCGCATCGGGGCGGACAAGGTCCTCGGTGCCGCACCCGGCAAGGGCTTCGCGCAGATGATGGATGGCGTCGAGGTGGGGCGGGTCAACGTCGCCGCCCGGGCCTGTGGCATCGCCATTCGGGCCTTCGAGCTCGCGGTCGACTACGCTCAGCACCGTAAGACCTTCGGTAAGCCGATCGCGCAGCATCAGGCGATCGCGTTCAAGCTGGCCGAAATGGCTACGAAGGTCGAAGCCGCGCACTTGATGATGGTCAACGCTGCCCGGCTCAAGGATTCCGGCGCGCGCAACGACGTGCAGACTGGCATGGCGAAGCTGCTGGCCAGCGAATACTGTAAGGAGGTCACCGAGGACGCCTTCCGTATCCACGGCGGCTACGGTTACTCCAAGGAGTACGAGATCGAGCGGCTGATGCGCGAAGCGCCGTTCCTACTGATCGGCGAGGGCACGTCGGAGATTCAGAAGACGATCATCAGCCGAGGACTGCTGCGCGACTACAAGGTATGACCTATCGGCACTCACGTTGC
>JBHELN010000114.1:0-2553 GCA_046263115.1 Pseudonocardiaceae bacterium
CCTTTTTACCTGTAGAGAGCGCCACGGCCAGTGATTAATACATTCACTGGAAACTTTCTTCAGTCGGTGAATCACACGCAGCATGCTCTATAAGTAGGCGCGTTGATCTGTGTGTGAAAAGCCGTCGTGCGAAGCTGCGGCTGCTCGGCGCGGTGGCCCGCGACCAGGCCCAGGCCACGGTGCGACGGATCACCGATGAGCTGGCCGGACTCGCCCAGCGCGCCGCCGACGATGCCCAGCGACTGTTGGCCAACGCCCGCCGGGCTGCGTGGTGCGCACGCCAACGCGCCGAGCTTGCCCGGGATCAGGGTGTGTGCGACGAGGACGCCGCGCGGTTGGCCCCGCTGAAGGCCAAGAAGGTCAACGTGCTGGGTCGCTACGCCATTGTCGCGTCCCAACCCGCCGAGGGCCTGCGCCCCCTGCTCGACCCGGCAAACCCCGGCGACAAGGACATGTTGGACTGAGCCGGACGGGTACGGCTCTGGTCGGCTGTATCACCGGCCTGCTCCGTCGGCTCTGATTGCGCATGGCGACGTCGCCGTGGTGACACAGCAGATATTGCGGCGGTGACGGTGCGTCCGCGGCGCGCTGGACAGGGTGTGCCCGATGCGCCAGCGCCCGGGAGCTATGGGAGCAACCATGAGTTCGATCATCGTGTGTGGTGGCGGCATCGTGGGGCTGTCGGCGGCGATGATGCTCGCCGCCGACGGGCACGCGGTGACCGTGCTGGAGGCCGACCTGGACCCGGTTCCCGCCTCGCCGGCGCAGGCGTGGCAGTCCTGGCGGCGCAAGGGGGTGGCCCAGTTCCACCAGCCACACGGCCTACAGGCCCGGTTCCGACACGTCTGCGAACAGGAGCTACCGGGGCTGACCCGGCGGCTGCTGGCCGCCGGCTGCGTCTGGGAGAACTTCCGGCACCCGCTGCCGCCGACGGTGAGCGACCGGTCCCCACGCCCGGACGACGACGCGACCCGAACCATCACTGGCCGGCGCCCCATCGTCGAAGCCGTGGTCGCGGCCGCGGCGGAGGACCAACCGCGGGTGATGGTGCGCCGCGGGGTGCGGGTCAGTGGGCTGTTGCCCGGACCCGCGGCGCTTCCCGGGGTGCCGCACGTCGCCGGGGTGACCACTAGCAGCGGCGAGCAGCTCGCCGCTGACCTGGTGATCGACACGATGGGCCGGCGCAGCCCGTCACCGGCCTGGCTGGCCACCCTCGGCGCCCGCCCACCCCGGGTGGACGCCGACGACCACCGCTTCGTCTACTACACCCGGTATTTCACCGGGCCCACCCCGCCGCCCCGCCGGGCCCCGGTGTTGACCCCGATGGGCAGCTTCTCGGTGCTCACGCTGGCCTGCGACAACCACACCTGGTCGGTCACCCTGGTCGCCACCACTACCGACCCCGTGCTCAAGACCCTGCGGCACCCGGAGTGCTTCACCCGGGTGGTGGCCGCCTGCCCGCGGCACGCGCACTGGCTCGACGGCCAACCGATCACCGGAGTACTGGCCATCGCCGGGATCTCCGACCGGCACCGCCGGTTCGTCCTCGACGGCCAGCCCATCGTGACCGGGTTCGCCCCGGTCGGCGACGCCTGGGCCTGCACCAACCCGACCGGCGGGCGCGGGCTAAGCCTTGGGCTCATGCACGCCCAACAGCTGCGCCACGTGGCCCGCGACCACCTCGACGACCCGGCCGAATTCGCCCGCGCCCTCGACGAGCACACCACCGAATTCGTCGCCCCCTACTACTGGAACAAGGTCGCCGAGGACCGCGCCCGCCTCGCTGAGATGACCGCCCACCGCCACGGCTTGGTCCCGAACCCGCCCGACACCCCGATCGCCCCGCTGTTACCGGCTGCTGCTTACGACCCGGACGCCTTCCGTGGGTTCATCGACACCGTCTCCTGCCTGGCCCTGCCCGAGGAGGTCCTCGCCCGGCCCGCCGTGAAAACCGCCGTGCACCGCGAACAGCGTCCCGCACCGACCGTGCCCGGACCCGACCGCACCCAACTCCTCGCGCTCCTCGCCGAGACCACTGCCGCCGCGAGGTGAGCATGACCCTTCCCGGCACTCGATCCCCGCCTCGCCGGTCACGTCCAACCTGGAGACAGTTCCTCACCGCCCAAGCCAAGGCTGTCCTGGCCGTAGACTTCGTGCACGTAGATACCCTGTTGCTCAGACGGATTTACGCGCTGATCGCGGTCGAGCATGGCTCCCACCGGGCACATCTGATCGGGGTGAGCACGCATCCGACCGGGGCGTGGACCACCAAGCCGCCCGCAACCTCCTGATGGATCTCGCCGACCGCGTCACCACGATCAAGTTGCTGCTCCGAGACCGGGACTCCCGGTTCACCACAGCCTTCGATGCGGTCTTCGCTGCAGACGGCATCCGGATTCTCATCAGTCCACTCGGAGCACCACGAGCGAACGCGATCTGCGAACGGATGATTGGCACACTGCGCCGCGAGCTACTCGACAAGGTCTTGATCGTCAATGAACGCCACCTGCGCCGGATCCTCACGGTCTATCTTCATCATTTCAACACTGCGCG
>JBHELN010000115.1:0-11685 GCA_046263115.1 Pseudonocardiaceae bacterium
ACGCTGACGATGTAGCCGATCAGCATCGCCCACCCGGCGAACCATCCGACGATCTCTCCGGCCAGCCGGCGCGACCACTGGTAGATGCACCCGGCCACTGGCCAGCTCGCGGCCAACTCGGCGAACACCAGCGCCACGCACAGCTGGCCGGCGAACACTAGCGGCCAGGTCCAGAAGAACGCCGGCCCACCGAAGGAGTAGCCAAGCGCGAAGAGCTGGAACACCGTGGTGAGGATCGACACGAAAGAGAACCCGGCGGCGAAGGACGAGAACCAACCGAGCCGGCGGTGCAACTCCTGGTGGTAGCCGATACGGCGCAGATCTTCGGCGTCCGGGCCGCCGGTCGGACTCGAGGTGAGGACTGGGCTACTCATCAGATCGCCTTTCGCGGTAGGTGCCCGGCGCGCACCAGGCAGCCGAGGGTGTCGCAGATCACCCGGGTCGCGATGAGCGCGGTGATCTCGGCGTTGTCGTAGGGCGGGGAGCACTCCACGACTTCGATGCCCGCCAGCGGGCGGGCAGCGACGAGTTGGATGAACTTCAGGACCTCGCGGGGCAGGAAGCCACCGGGTTCGGGCCAACCCGTGCCGGGGACGAACGCGGCATCCAGGCAGTCGACGTCGAAGGACAGCCAGACGGCGTCGGTGCCGTCCCAGGCGACGTCCAGGGCTCGCTGCGCGGCGGCCTCGATGCCCATCTCCACGCAGTCGGTGACGGTCATAATCGTCGTGCCGCGATCCCGGCCCACCTGCACTCCCGGCCGGGGCGCCTGCCAGCCACCAATGCCGATCTGCACCAGGTTTTGCGGCGGCACGTTGGGGATGTCCGTGGCGTGAAACCACGGGGTGGTGTGCATCCGCTCGTCGAGGTCGGTTTCCTGGGTATCGACGTGGCGGTCGAAGTGGATGATGCCGAGCTTGCCGCCGTTCAGGTGCTCCGCGACCGCGCGGGTGGTCGGGAAGCCGATGGAGTGATCGCCTCCCAACACCACCGGGAAGGCACCGGAGGCGTAAACGTGCCCGACCGCCTTGGAGATCTGATCGAAGGTTTTCTCGATGTTGCCCGGGATGGTGAATACGTCACCGAGGTCAGCGATCGTGATCGATTCTCGAAGATCGACGCCGAGTTCAAAACTGTACGGCCCGTACAGGGCGGAGATCTTGCGAATGCCCTGCGGACCGAAACGCGTTCCGGACCGGTAGGTGGTACCGCCGTCGAAGGGTGCGCCGAGCACGGCGACGTCGTACTCTCCGCAACGGCGGACGTCCTCGATGTATGGCGCTTTGAGAAAGGTGTTGATACCGGCGAAATGCGGCAACTCGCCGCGGGAAAAGGTGGGTATTCGCCGATCAACGATCGAGTCGGCCCCGGCCAGCCCCAACTCGAGGCCTCTGGCGATTTCCGCTTCCCATTTAGTGGTGGGTAACGCGGCTTCGGCCTCGACGGCGTATCGCGCCTCCGGGCCGTAGTTGTGATGCAGATCATCCACGTTGGGCCTCCGCATCCACGGCGCCCGGCCGCGAGGCAGCCGGGCGTGGCTGGCCTCCCGGGCTTTTATCCCGCCGTGGAACGGGCAGTGCACTGCCCGCCTGCACCTCTTGGTCCAGACTCACTGCGTACAGCGACGGAACCCTAGATGCGCCTCACTCACTCGAGTGAGTCCCCACTATCACACGGCACCGTTATGACGGTGTTGTGACTGCAATGTTGCGGTCACGTCACCTGGCCGAGAGGCGCTGGCTGTGATCACGATTTATGTGCCTAACGCGACCGTTTATGGCGTTCTCGGCACCCAAACGGTGATCACGATGCTTCACTAACCGGCGGTGCCCACTACGGTCAGAATCATGCGAATTCGAATCATCGACGCGTTCACCGATCGGCCGTTTACCGGTAACCCGGCAGCCGTCTGCCTAGTGGATGCCGATTCCTGGCCCGAGGAGGGCTGGATGCAGCAGGTCGCCGCCGAGATGAATCTGGCCGAGACCGCCTTCGCCCACCTGCTGCCGGGCGACGAGGTGGCTGATTGGGCGCTGCGCTGGTTCACCCCCACCGTCGAGGTCGACCTGTGCGGCCACGCCACCCTGGCGACCGCCCATGTTCTGCATAGCGACGGGCGATGCCTGGGCACGGTGCGCTTCAGCAGCCGCAGCGGAGTGCTGATTGCCCATACGCATGGCGACGGCACCATCACGCTCGACTTCCCCATCGCATCGGTCACCGAGTCACCCGCTCCGGGCGGTCTGACGGACGCGCTGCGGGCAATGCCTGACACCACCCATCGCACGGGTGCCCTCGGCGATCTGCTCGCCGTGTTCGGAGACGAGAAAGCGATTTGCGGTCTGGTTCCGGATTTCACCGCGCTGGCCGACCTCACCGGGCGCGAAGGCATTCGCGCGGTCATCGCCACCGCCCCGGCATCAGACTCAGGCAGTGCGTACGACTTCGTGTCACGCGTCTTCGCACCCGCTGTCGGCATTCCGGAGGATCCGGTCACCGGCAGCGCGCATACCGCGCTCGCGCCCTACTGGTCAGACCGGCTGGGCCGGGACGGCCTCACCGGGCTACAGGCGTCCGCTCGTACAGGGTTAGTGCACACCACTGTCCACGGTGACCGTGTGCACCTCACCGGTCACGCCGTCACCATCCTCGATGGCACCCTCCACCACACACCCGGGTAAGCCCTCTTCGTCCGCGTTCTGGATGGGTCAGACCGGCGCAAAGTGGTCGAGGATGCGGGCGACGGTGGTGACGCGGTCGGCTAGGGCGAGCACCATATGGCCCGGGCCATCCAGTGGCGCGCAGGCCCAGCGCAGTCCCGGCTCCTCACCGGCATCCTGCGCTGGACTCCCGATCCCCTCCCCCACCACTGCCAGCATTCCGATAACGCGCGCGTCGCCCGTGCCGGCGGGACCGGCAAGAACTGGATCGGCGCCGTTCAGCACGAGAGTGTGCGCCAGCAGCGGGGCACCATCCAGATCCACGGCGAGCTCACCGATGAAAAGCCCGCCACGTTGACCCACGCGCCCGAGTACCACCACCTCGCGCAGCACTGCGCGGGCCCCACGCTGCAGCGCGACGGTGATCCGGCTGTGCAGCTGTGCACCGTCACAGACGACGGTCGGCTCCGGTTGCCAGTCCAGGACGGCGCCCTGCGCGACCGATGCCGTCACCGCCCACCGCGCCGGCCCTGGTGATCGGCCTGCTTGCACCACGGTGGCGGCTGCTGACCGCAGCTGGACAGCGCAGCCCGTGCCCAGCCGGACGTCCAAGGCCAGGTCGTCGCCGCCGAGTGGGCCTCCGGCGGCCTGCACCAGATGTATCCGGTGCCCGCCGGTGGGGCGGAGCACCACCGGAGCGGCACTGCGCCAGCGAACGCCACCAGCGTCCACGGCGAGCTGCGCCCGGGCTTTCACCCGCGAGCGGCTGATCGAAGCCGGCTGCCCACCCAATCCACCACCGGCGCGGCGTCGGGCTGTTCGCGTAGCGACAGCAGCACGGTAGGCCGGTCACCCCGCGCTGCCAGGGCGTCGCGGCGCATCACGTCCAGGTCCGCGCCGACCAGTGGAGCAAGATCGATCTTGTTGATGACCAGCAGATCGGAGCGGGTGACGCCGGGACCGCCCTTGCGGGGCACCTTGTCGCCCCCCGCGACATCAATGACGAATATCTGCGCGTCGATCAGGCCGTAGCTGAAGGTCGCGGTGAGGTTGTCCCCGCCGCTTTCCACCAGCACCAGATCGGGATCGTGGCGCGCGGTGAGCTCGTCGACCGCGTCGAGGTTGGCGGTGATGTCGTCACGGATCGCGGTATGCGGGCAGCAGCCGGTGCGCACCGCGCGGATCCGCTCGTCGGGCAGCACCCCGTTGGTGCGCAGGAAATCGGCGTCTTCGGTGGTGTAGATGTCGTTGGTCACCACCACCACGGACAACTTGTCGCGAAACGTCCGGCACAGCGCCGCGACCAGCGCGGTCTTGCCGCTGCCGACCGGCCCTCCGATGCCGAGCCGTAGCGCTCGATCCTCGTCACGACGCAAAAAGGGTCACCTCCGACCGGGCGTGCAGCTCGGCCAGCACCTCGGGCAGCGGGGTGCCGGTGCTGGGCAGCAGGCGGGGATCCTGCTGGACCACGGCGTCGCGCGCCACGCTTGCTGCGGTTTGCGCGACATGCTCAGCGGCTCGGTTCGCGGCTGCTTGGACGGCAGCAACTGCGATCGGGTCCAGCCCCAGCAGCCGCACCGCGGCCGCGCACGCCCCGCCGAGCAGATGGTGCAGGGCGAGCGACGCCGCCATGTCGGCGCCATCCCCGGCGGCGGCTACCACAGCGCCTAGTACCAGCGGGTGATGCGGGCGGCCCACTTCGACCAGCGCGTCCAGAGCAGCAGAAGGCCAGACCCGCCGGGCCGTGCGAAGCAGTGTCACGCCCTGCGCCCGAGACGCTTCGCGGGCGGCGGCCGACGGGGTGCGGGCGCTCAACGCCGCATCCCAGTCGTCCCATTTCACCCCTGCTGTGCCAGCCAGTAGGCAGCCCGCCGCAGCGACCGCAGCGACCACGGATCCGCTGCCGCGCAACCGGCCGGCAAGGAACAATCCCAAGTCGGCCTCACTGCGGACCAGGCCGCGCTCGACGGCCGCCTCAACTGTCCCGGAGTGCGCGTGCCCGCCGGTGGGCAATCGCGAATCGGCCAGCAGCAACGATGCCAGCACAGTCATCAGAACAGGAAATAGCGTTGGGTCATCGGAATCTCCTCCGGCGGGTGCGGTTCCACCACCGCACCGTCGATCCGGACGGTGAAGGTTTCCGGATCCACCTCGATGCGCGGCAGCGCGTCGTTCAGCGGCATGTCGGTCTTGCACAGCGCCCGGGTATCCCGCACCGCCACCAGCCGGCGCCGAACCATCAATTCCTCGGAGAGGTGACTCTGCACCGCAGCGGGGGCCACGAAGTGCACCGACGTCGCCGCGGCGGTCACCGCAGCGGCGCCGAACATCGGCCGGGGCAGCACCGGCTGGGGGGTGGGGATGGAGGCGTTGGAGTCGCCCATCGCCGCCCAGGCGATCATGCCGCCCTTGACTACAATGCTCGGCCGCACCCCGAAGAACGCGGGCTGCCACAGCACCAGGTCAGCGAGCTTGCCCACCTCGACCGAGCCCACTTCACCGTCCAGGCCGTGCGCCATCGCCGGGCAGATCGTGTACTTGGCCACGTAGCGTCGCGCCCGAAGGTTGTCCGAGGTGGCCGGGTCCCCGGGCAATGCGCCGACCCGGCGCTTCATCACGTGCGCGGTCTGCCAGGTCCGCAGGATCACCTCACCGATCCGGCCCATCGCCTGCGAGTCCGATCCGATCATCGAAATGGCCCCGAGGTCGTGCAGTAAGTCTTCAGCCGCGATGGTGGCGGGCCGGATCCGGCTCTCGGCGAACGCGAGGTCCTCCGGCACGGTGGGATTGAGGTGGTGGCACACCATGAGCATGTCGAGGTGCTCGTCGACGGTGTTCACCGTGTGCGGGCGAGTCGGATTCGTCGAGCTGGGCAGCACGTGCGGGGCGCTGGCGACGGTGATGATGTCCGGCGCGTGACCACCGCCGGCTCCCTCGGTGTGGTAGGCGTGGATGGTTCGGCCGTCGATCGCGGCCAGCGTGTCGGCGACGTATCCCGCCTCGTTGAGGGTGTCGGTGTGGATCGCCACCTGCACGCCGGTATCGTCGGCGACCCGCAGGCAGGCGTCGATCGCCGCCGGGGTGGATCCCCAATCCTCGTGCAGCTTGAATCCGCTGGCGCCGCCCGCGACCTGCTCATACAGCGCCTGCTCACCGACTGTGTTGCCCTTGCCAAGCAGGGCGAAGTTCACCGGCAGCTCGTCGAGTGATTCCAGCATCCGTGCCAGGTACCAGGCACCCGGGGTCACTGTGGTCGCCTTGGTGCCCTCTGCGGGGCCGGTGCCGCCGCCGATCAGCGTGGTGACGCCCGATCCCAGCGCCTCGGGCACCTGCTGCGGGCTGATCAGATGCACGTGGCAGTCCACCGCTCCGGCGGTCAGGATCAAGCCGTTACCGGCGATCACCTCGGTTCCCGGGCCGATGACCAGCGCCGGGTGCACCCCGTCCATGATGTCCGGATTTCCGGCCTTGCCCAACCCAGCGATCCGGCCGTCCCGCACCCCGATGTCGGTTTTGATCACGCCCCAGTGGTCCAGCACGACCGCACCGGTGATCACCAGATCCGGCGCGCCCTCCGCCCGGGTGGTCCGAGCCTGGCCCATCGACTCCCGGATCACCTTGCCGCCGCCGAAGACCACCTCATCGCCGCCGTGCGCACCGCGGCACCGGTCTTCAGTGACCTCCACCAGCAGGTCGGTGTCGGCCAGCCGGACCCGATCGCCCTCGGTGGGACCGAAAAGCTTGGCGTAACGACTGCGCTCGACGGTCCACCTGCCACCACTGGGAGGCGGCCGGCCCGCCACAGCGGGATCCGGTGCATCAAGACGCAGGCCGGGCACGACACGTGCGCCGCCCAGCGGCACCACCCGCACGATCCGTTCGATGCCGGGTTCAAAGCGCACTGACGTGCCCGCCAGGATCGCCAATCGCATCCCGGTGGCGGCGGCGCGGTCCATGTCCAGCGCTGGATTCGCCGCAGCGAGGTGGAAGTGCGATCCCACCTGCACCGGCCGATCGCCGGTATTGCGAATGATCAGCTCCCGACCGGTGTGCGGCCCCAGCACGACTGGTTCCTCGGCAAGCACCAGCTCACCGGGCACCACCGGACCACCGGTCATAACGCCGCCTCCGCGGGACCTACGTCGGCGGTCATTGGATTGGCCGGTGCACGGTGACGAGCTTGGTGCCGTCCGGGAAGGTCGCTTCGACCTGCACCGAGGTGATCATCTCTGGCACGCCGTCCAGCACGTCGTCCCGGTTGAGCACCCGCTGGCCCGCCGCCATCAGATCGGCGACGCTGCGCCCGTCCCGGGCCCTCTCCAGCACCCATGAGGTGATCAGTGCGACGGCTTCGGGATAGTTCAGCCGCAGCCCCCTGGCTCGGCGCTGCATGGCCAGCTGGCCCGCCACGTGGACGAGGAGCTTCTCCTGTTCGTGCGGCGACAGCAGCATGTCGGTTCCTCCCTGAGCTCAACGGCCCCAACGGTCAGCCCGTGGCTGCGGGCGTGTCATGCCGCCTAGCGTTGATCAGTTGCCCGTTATACCGCCTCGGCCGGGTGCAGAGCAGCTGATCCAGCTGACCGCGGCTGGGGAACGACCTGGGTGGCCGATTCGCTGTCTCGGGTCGTCGGTCGCGCCGCGGGGTGCTCCACCAGAGCGAGGACTCGGGAGGCCATGAAACGAGCAGTGCGCACTGCCGTGCCGCCACGGGTGACCTCGGTGACCTCCACGATGCCGCGCCCGTGAGTGATCTCCACCCGTCGACCGTTGCGGGTGGCCTCGATCTGGTAGGTCAGGGTGGAGCCGCCGGCGTCGACGACGATCTCGGTGCGATCGCCCTTCATGGCTTGCAATCCTTTACGTGTAACGATGTGAGTCCGGACCAGGCGTGCTGGTCGCCTCTCGGCGGAAGGCACACCGCGGCTTCAGCCGAACGATCGTCCGCGGCGGCGGATTGGTGTGGACCCGGGGACACAAGGCACCCTGGCCCGGACGACTCGTACAACCATCCCGAAGGCTCGATCATTCCCGACCGATGCTCCTCGCACCCGACGCCTCCAGCGGTCAATTCAGATCGCCATGGCGGCGCGGACGTGGTCAAGGGCACCGGCGCCGCCGGCGCCGGTGGAGGTGATCCGGCCGGCTTCCATGACGTAGTAGCGGCTGGCTGCGGCGAGGGCGAAGCCGACATGCTGTTCGACCAGCAGGATCGACAGCCCCTCGCGGGCGGTCAGCGACAGGATGGTCTGTTCGATCTCCGCCACCACGGTGGGCTGGATGCCTTCGGTAGGCTCGTCCATGATCAGAATGCGTGGCTGGGTGATCAACGCTCGCGCGATGGCCAGTTGCTGGCGTTGGCCGCCGGAAAGCAGTCCGGCCCGGCGCGGCAGCAGCGCGCTGAGTGCGGGGAACAGATCCAGCGCCTCGGCGATCAGCTTTTTGCCACCTCGCCGGGTGTCCGCCACCAGTTGAAGGTTCTCCTCGGTGGTGAGTTGGGGAAAGCATTGCTGTCCCTGGGGCACGTACCCGATGCCGCGCTTGACCCGCTCGTTAGGACGCATGCGGGTGATGTCCTCGCCGTCGAGCACGATGCATCCGGCGGTGAGATGGAGCAACCCGACGGCGGCGCGCAGCAGAGTCGTCTTGCCGGCACCGTTGTGTCCCATCACCGCGGCAACCCCGCCTGCCGGTACCTCGATGCTCGCACCGTGCACCACGGTGGTCCGTCCGTATCCGGCGTGGACACCAGTCAGCTTCAGCATCAGGATGCGACCTCCGACCGGCCGAGGTATACCTCTTGGACCCGGGGGTCGGCCTGCACGTGGGCTACTGTCCCTTCGCTGAGCACCTTCCCGGCGTGCAGCACCGTGACGGAGTCCGCGAATGAGCGCATGAAGTCCATGTCGTGTTCGACCACCACAACGGTGCGTGCGCTACCGATGCGGCACAGCAGCTCCCCGGTCTGAATCCGTTCGTCGGAGCTCATCCCGGCCACCGGCTCGTCCAGCAGCAAAACCCGCGCGTTCTGCACCAGCAGCATGCCGATTTCCAGCCACTGCTTTTGTCCGTGCGCCAGTGCTCCTGCCTGCACGTCCCGCAGCCCGGTCAAACCGACGGTATCCATGGTTTCCTCGACCTCGGGCGGCACCGAGCAGCGAGGGCGCAACAGTGACAACGGCTTGCGTGCTGCTCCCGCCGCGATGTCGAGGTTCTGCAGGACGGTCAACTCCTCGAACACACTGGCCGTCTGAAAGGTACGACCTATCCCCAGCCGGGCGATCTGGTGCACCTTCTGACCCACCAGTTCGGTCCGCCCGAACCGCACCGACCCGGTGGCCCGAGCCAGCCCGGTGATCGCGTCCACCAATGTGGTCTTACCCGCACCATTAGGGCCGATCAAAAATCGCAAGTCGCCTTGCAATACCGTCATCGAGACCCCGTCGACGGCGACGAATCCATCGAACACCACTCGCACGTTGGAAAGCTCCAGGTAATCGGCGTCCATGGTCATTGGCCGGTCTCCGTTCCAGCGGCGACTCCAGACAGATCCGGTTCCGGTGGCAATGAACTCACCGCGCCGGACGGCGGTCGTGACGGATTCCCGGCAGGGGGCCTGAACCGCAATCTTCGCAGTAACCAACGTTGCAACAAGTTCACTGACGAGAACCCGCCCGGCAGGAAGGCGATCACCAGAACGAACAACGCGCCTTGAAAATAGCTCCAAAATGAGGGAAAGCTCTCCGACAGGGCGGTCTGCGCCCAGGCCACCGCGAGGGCGCCGAGCACCGGGCCGAATAGTGTGGCCCGGCCGCCGATCGCCACCCCGATGACAAAGGTGATTGAGGGCACCACGCCAACATTGGCCGGCGAGATGATTCCCACGATGGGCACAAATAACGCACCCGCGATGCCGGCCATGGCCGCCGCCAGCACGTACGCCACGAGCTTGATGTTCGCCGGGTCGTAGCCGAGAAACCGCACTCTCTCTTCTTGATCCCGGACTGCGACCAGCAGCTCCCCGTACCGCGAGCGGTGCAGTTGCCAAACCACCGCCATCATGATCAGCAGCGTGATTGCAGCGATATAGAACAGCATCCGCTTGTTCACAGGATCGTAGAGGTTGAAACCGAAGAATGAGCGGAATCCATTAAGTCCGTTGAACCCGCCGAGGGCGACCTGCTGACCGATCAGCAAAATAGCGAATGCGGCCGCCAACGCTTGCGATAAGATTGCGAAATACGCGCCGCGGACTCGCCTGCGGAAAATCGCGATTCCCAGCCCGAAGGCGACTAAAGAGGGTATCAGGACCACCCCTAAGAGGGTCACCACCGGAGACCGAAACGGTTCCCACCAGAAAGGAAGATGGCCTGACCCGTAGAGCACCATAAAAGCGGGTACTCCGGAAGGCCCGGCATCGGCGAGCTTGAGATGAAAGGCCATCACGTAGCCGCCGAGACCGAAGAACACTCCTTGTCCCAGCGTCAGCATGCCACCACGGCCCCAGGCGAGCCCGATCCCGACAGCTACTATGCCGTAACAAACGAATCGCCCGAGCAGCGACAACCGGAAATCTGACAGCACCGCAGGTGCCACCACCAGCAAAGCCAGGGCGCCGAGTGCGAAACCGAACAGGGCGCCGTAATTGCGCCTGAGCTTGCCGGCGAGTGTTGCGGTGGTATCGGTCATGCCAGGCTCCTGGTCCGGACACTGAAGATTCCCTGCGGCCGGATCTGCAAGAAGACCACGATCACGGCGAAGACCATGACTTTCGCGATACTCGCCGTGGTGGAGTATTCAAACGCCGCCTGTAGCAAGCCGAGCCCGAATGCTGCGATTACGGCGCCTTTGATTTGGCCGATACCGCCGGCGACGACGACGAGGAACGCATCGACGATGTAGCTGGTGCCCAAAGTGGGACCGGTGGAGCCCAGCAAGGTGAGCGCTACACCGGCGATTCCAGCCAGGCCGGAGCCGATGAAGAAGGTGAGTCGGTCGGTGTTCCGGGTGGAGACGCCGACCGTCTCAGCCAGGTCTCGGTTCTGCACGACGCCACGGATCCGGCGTCCCAGCGGGGTCATCTTCAATACCACGGACAGCCCGATAACGGCGGCGGCAGCCAATATCAGGATGAACAACCGAGCCGCGGGCACGTGGGTAATGCCGATATCGATGCTGCCTGACAGCCAGCCGGGGGCCCGAACGTCGACGTTCGGTGCGCCGAAGATGTCCCGGGCCACCTGCTGCAAGATCAACGATACGCCCCAGGTCACCAGCAGGGTGTCAAGGGGCCGGTGGTACATCCGGCGGATCAGGGTGGCTTCCAGGATCATCCCCATCAGGCCACCCACCAGGAAACCGAGGGGGATGGCCAGCAGCAGTGAGCTGCCGGCATCCGCTATGACGCCCTGGACCACGAAGGCGGTGTAGGCGCCCGCCATGATGAACTCGCCGTGGGCCATGTTGATCACACCCATCTGCCCGAAGGTCAGGGCGAGACCGAGGGCGGCCAGCAGCAGTATCGAGCCCACTGAAAGCCCAGCGACCAGCTGGTTGAATAGCGTTTGCACGACGTCGCCCGCTAGCCGGTCAGGCCCTTGGCCCAGCCGTAACTCTTGAGGAAGGGATCCGGCTGGACGGGTGCACCGGAACTCCAATCAGTGTGGATCAGCGCATCGGGGCCGACCTTGCCGATCAGTGCAGTCTTGGCGATGTGATGGTTTGCTCCGTTGACGGTCACCGTGCCCTCGGGCGCGTCGTAACTCACACCGTCTGCTGCCTTGCGAACATCATCGGTCATGAACGACTTCGATTTCTCCACCATTGCCTTCCACAGGAACAATGATGTGTAGGCCGCCTCCATCGGATCAGAGGTGACCCGGTTCTGGCCGTACTTGGCCTTGAACGCCTGCACGAATGCCGCGTTCTTTGGGGAGTTGATGGTCTGATAGTAGTTCCACGCGGTCAGCTGCCCCACCACGTTGTCCAGCCCTATCCCACTGATCTCCTCCTCGGCGATGGACACCGA
>JBHELN010000116.1:0-9273 GCA_046263115.1 Pseudonocardiaceae bacterium
GGCTCCCGGACCCGACGGTGTGGTGCGCCGCACCAACCGCGCCGGCGGCCTCGAAGGTGGCATGACCAACGGCGAGACACTGCGCGTGCGGGTGGCGATGAAGCCGATCTCCACCGTGCCACGCGCGCTGGCCACCGTGGATGTCGCCACCGGCGAGGCAGCTGTCGCGATCAACCAGCGTTCCGATGTCTGCGCCGTCCCCGCCGCGGGCGTGGTGGCCGAAGCGATGGTCGCCCTGGTGCTGGCCGATGCCGCGCTGGAGAAGTTCGGGGGCGATGCACTACCCGAGACCATCCGCAATGCCCGTGCCTACCTCAACACCTACCCCCACCACTGATCGACGAGCTGCCGGCTCAAAAGGGTCATCGAGCACTCGAGCGACGCGATAACGAGCATCCAGGGACAGCACGTGACAGGCAGCTCCGCACGGCGAACGGTCTCGGTGTTGTCTCTCGGCGGCACGATCGCGATGACGAACCCGGGACGCGACGGCGCCGGAGTGGTGCCCACCCTCGATGCGGCTGCCCTGCTGACCGCGATACCGGAGCTGGCCAGGCTGGATTGTAAGATCACCACTAGGGATCTCTGCAACCTACCTGGCGCGTCGTTGAGCTTCGACGATCTTTCCGAGACCGTGAGGGTCGTTCGGGGCGAGGTCGACTCAGGCGCGGCCGGGGTGGTGATCACTCAAGGCACCGATACCATTGAAGAGACCGCTTATCTTCTCGATCTGACCGTGGATCGCGCCGCGCCGGTGGTGGTGACCGGAGCCATGCGGAACGCGACGATGGCCGGTGCCGATGGACCAGCCAACTTGCTGGCCGCGGTGCAGACCGCAGCCGGCGAGCAGCTGCGCGGCGTCGGCTGCGTGGTCGTGATGGGCGATGAGATCCACGCCGCCCGGCATGTGCACAAGACGCACAGCACGAGTCCTGGCGCGTTCGTGTCACCGGACACCGGTCCTATCGGGCGGGTGGTGGAGGGCGATCCTTTGTTGTTCACTCATCCGGTAGCCGCGCCGACGTATCCGGCACCTACCCAGGCCGTTCGAATCGGGTTGGTCACTGCATGCTTTGGCGACGACGGGGCGCTGCTGCATCGCCTGGGTACCGGTTTCGATGGCGTGGTCATGGCCGGTTTTGGCGTGGGACACGTTCCGGCCGCGTTCGTCGCGCCGCTCGCTGAGCTCGCCGCGCGCATCCCAGTGGTGCTCGCCTCGCGCACCGGCGCTGGTCCGGTGCTGCGCGCCACTTACGGATTTCCCGGTTCCGAGCGCGACCTCCAGGACTGTGGATTGATCAATTCGGGCTTCCTCGGCCCGTTCAAAGCGCGGATCCTGCTGCATGTGCTGCTGGCCGCCGGAGCTGCCCACGATGAGATCATCACGGCATTCGATGCGGCTGGTGGCGCACCGGGTGATCGCCGGTGGAACAAAGGAGGTTGCGACGCGTGGTGAGCGGACCCGTTTTGATCCTCATCGGTCCCCCGGGATCTGGCAAGAGCACCGTTGGACGGTTGGTGGCAGAAAAGCTGGGTGTATCGTTTCGCGACTTCGATGATGACCTGGAGAATGAGTGTGGTCTGCCCGCCGGCGAGCTGGTCGTCAAGTTGGGCCGGGAGAAATTCGGCGAGGTTGAGTGTCGACTCATCGGCGATGTTCTAGCAGATCATTCCGGGGTGCTCGCCCTTGGTGGTGGCACGCCGCTGAACCCAGCAATTCAGGACCAATTGAGACCCTTTCACGTCGTATTCCTCGATGTAGAACTCGACGAGCTGCTCCGCCGGGAGGGTCTCGTTCCACTGCACCCGTGGTTGCTGCCCAATCCCCGGGCGCATCTGCGCCAATTGCTCGGGCAACGGCGCCCGGTTTATGAAGCGGTGTCCAGCGTCGCCGTGCCGACGACTGGCCGTTCTGCCGAGGAGGTCGCAGCCGAGGTCTTGCAGACTATGCCCAAGTGATTTCACCGGAGAGATGCCCGTTTCATGCGATGCTCCGTTGGGGGTTCGGACGCGGAGGAGTTGGATGAGCGAGACCGGCGAGCTGTTGGACCAGGTTGGTGGAACCCAGGTTGATGAGACCCAGGTTGATGAGATCCAGCCGCTGCGGATCCGGGTGACCACGGCGCAGCCCTACGACGTTGTCGTCGGGAGGTATCTGCGGGCTGAGCTGTTGGAGGTGCTGGGCAGCGGCGCCGTGGCAATCGTGCACCAGCCGACCATGGTCGAATCCGCAGAGTCGCTGCGCACCGTGCTGGAGCACCTCGGTTCGCAGGCCTACCGCATCGAGGTGCCCGACGCCGAAGACGGCAAGAAGCTGGCGGTGGCGGGATTCTGCTGGGATGTGCTGGGAAAGGTGGGTCTGGACCGCACCGGCACCGTGGTGGGCTTCGGCGGCGGAGCAGTGACCGACCTCGCCGGGTTCGTGGCTGCCAACTGGCTGCGCGGCGTCCGGGTGGTGCACGTACCTACCACGCTGCTGGGGATGGTCGATGCTGCGGTAGGCGGCAAGACCGGGATCAACACCGATGCGGGCAAGAACCTGGTCGGTGCGTTCCACGAACCCGCCGCGGTGCTGGCCGATCTGGCAACGCTCCAGACGCTGCCGCGCGAAGAGCTCGTCGCCGGGATGGCGGAGGTGGTCAAGGCGGGCTTCATCGCCGATCCGGTGATCCTCGAGCTGATTGAGGATGACCCGGCCGCCGCGCTGGATCCATCCGGACCGGTGCTGGAGGAGCTGGTCGGCCGCGCGATCCGGGTCAAGGCGGACGTGGTGGCAGCCGACCTCAAGGAATCTCACCTGCGCGAGGTGCTCAACTACGGGCACACGCTGGGTCATGCGCTGGAACGTCGGGAGGGCTACCGGTGGCGCCACGGTGCCGCGGTCAGCGTCGGCATGGTGTTCGCAGCGGAATTGTCCCGGCTCGCCGGGCGCCTGGACGACGCCACCACGCAGCGCCACGGTGCGGTGCTCCGCTCGATCGGCCTGCCCACCAGCTACGACGGAGACGCGCTACCCGAGCTGCTGGAAGGCATGCGCAACGACAAGAAAACCCGCTCGGGGGTATTGCGCTTCGTGGTGCTCGACGGTCTGGCGAAACCGGGCCGGTTGGAGGACCCGGACCCGGAACTGCTCGCCGAAGCCTACGCCGCGGTCGCGGGTGCGCCGGACGGTGTGGAGTGAGGGTGCTGGTGCTCAACGGGCCCAACCTGGGTCGGCTCGGAACCCGTGAACCCGACATCTACGGCGCCACGACTCACGACGATCTGGTGGCGTTATGCCGGCGGGTGGGAGCCGAGCTGGGGCTCGACGTGGACGTGCGCCAGACCGACCACGAGGGTGTCATGATCAGCTGGCTGCACGAGGCCGCCGACACGGCCACCCCCGTCGTGCTAAACGCTGCGGCGTGGACGCATTACTCGGTCGCGCTGGCCGACGCCGCCGCGCAGTTGTCGGCACCGTTGGTGGAGGTGCACATCAGCAACGTGCACGCACGCGAGACCTTCCGGCACCACAGTTACATCTCGGCTATCGCATCCGGCGTCATCGTCGGTCTGGGAGTCGAGGGTTACCCGCTCGCGCTGCGCTGGATCGCAGGCCGCGCCAACACCTGAGTGCCGAACCTAAATGCCAGTACCTAGGTGCCAGTACCTAAGTACCGTCGGGTCCATGTGCCACGTTCTGCGCCGCGCTGCACTACGCGAACGGCTACCCGAACTCGGGCTTCACGCGCTGCTGGTTACCGATCTGTTGAATATTCGGTACCTCACTGGATTCACTGGCTCCAACGGCGCCCTGCTGGTGCACGTAGCCGGCGACGAACACAGTGTGTTCTGCACTGATGGCCGTTACCGCACGCAGTCGCAGCGGCAGGTGCCCGATCTGCGGCGGCTGATCGAGCGGTCGTGCACGCTGTGGCTGGCGAAGCACGCTACCGAGCTGCGGATCGGCCGGCTGGGTTTCGAGAGCCACGTGGTGACGGTCGACGGGTACGCAGCGCTGCAGGAGGTCACCGGACCGGACGCGCTGGTCGCCACTTCGCGACCGGTGGAAGCGTTGCGGTCGATCAAGGACGACACCGAGGTCGCCGCCCTGCGGGCGGCGTGTGCGATTGCCGACACCGCGCTGGCCGGCCTGCTCGCCGACGACGGGCTGCGTCCAGGTCGCACCGAACGGGAGGTGGCACGCGACCTGGAGGCTCGGATGGTGGTACTGGGAGCCACTGGTCCCTCGTTCGAGACCATCGTCGCTTCAGGGGCGCACTCGGCGATCCCGCATCACCGCCCTACTGACGCCGAGTTGTGCCGGGGCGACCTGGTGAAACTGGACTTCGGGGCGCTGGTCGAGGGCTACCACTCCGACATGACCCGAACCGTAGTGCTCGGCGCGCCAGCGGCGTGGCAGCGGGACCTCTACGATTTGGTCGCTGCCGCGCAAGCTGCGGGGCGCGCGGCGCTGCGGGCACATGCTGATGTCCGGGATGTGGATGCGGCGGCCCGAAAGGTCATTATCGAGGCTGGGTATGGCGAGAACTTTATGCACGGGCTTGGACACGGCGTCGGTCTCCAGATTCACGAGGCTCCGGTGTTGTCGCAGTTCGGGGCCGGTACACTGGAGGTAGGCATGGCGGTTACCGTCGAGCCGGGCGTCTACCTGGCCGGTCGGGGCGGCGTGCGCATCGAGGACACCCTCGTCGTCACCGGCGGCGAGCCGGAACTCCTCACCCAGACCACGAAGGACCTCGTGGTCGTGCCCTGCTGACAAAGAGACTTTGCTGACCTAGCAGACCTAGGACTGTAACTGACCTTGCTGGCACCTCCGCCAGCTACGACCGGGGAGTGACAGGCTGACGTGGCCACCACCAACGACCTCAAGAATGGACTTGTGCTCAATCTCGACGGCCAACTGTGGTCGGTCGTGAACTTCCAGCACGTGAAACCGGGCAAGGGCGGCGCTTTCGTCCGGACGACACTGAAGAATGTGCTGTCCGGCAAGGTGGTGGACAAGACATTCAACGCCGGGACCAAGGTCGATACCGCTACTGTCGATCGGCGCGATATGACCTATCTATACGCGGACGGCACTGACTTCGTCTTCATGGACTCCGACACCTACGACCAGATCACGATTCCCGGTGAGGTCGTGGGGGACGCGGCGAAGTATCTGCTGGACAACCAGACCGTTTTGGTGGCCATCCACGACGGCACTCCGCTGTACATCGAGCTGCCCACCTCGGTGGAGTTGGTGATCTCACACACCGACCCCGGCCTGCAGGGAGACCGATCGACCGGAGGGACCAAGCCTGCCACGTTGGAGACCGGTGCCGAGATCCAGGTGCCGTTGTTCGTGAGCACCGGCGAGAAGGTCAAGGTGGATACCCGGGACGGGCGCTACCTCGGCCGGATCAGTAGTTGACGTGGGTGCCCGCAGTAAGGCTCGCAAACGGGCCGTCGACATCCTGTTCGAGTCCGACTTGCGCGGGCTGGATCCGTTGGAGCTGCTAGCTGAGCGGGTCGGAGCGCCGGATTTGCCGCCGGTCAGTGACTACACCATCTCGTTGGTGCACGGCGTGGTCGAACACGCCGCCGACATCGACAGATTGCTGGCCGGCCAAGCCCACGGTTGGGCCCTTACCCGGATGCCCGCGGTCGATCGGGCGGTACTCCGCCTCGGGGTGTTCGAGCTACTGTTCTCCGATGAGGTGGACGATGCGGTAGCCATCGACGAGGCCATCGAGTTGGCCAAGCTACTGTCCACCGACGACTCGCCGCGGTTTGTCAATGGGGTGCTCGGCGCGCTGGCTGCGTTGCCGCGCGGTTCGTGAGCTACATCAGGAAGTGAGTCAGGCCTCTTCCTTGTCCTTTGCGGGACGAGCCTCGGGCGGCAGTACGCCCCAACCAATCAGCTGCTCGGTGAGGTCGCCCGGCGACATGTCGTAGATGATCGCCAGCGAGCGCAGGTCCTCTGTGCGGATCGAGAGCACCTTGCCGTTGTAGTCACCTCGCTGGCTCTGGATCGTCGCGGCGTAGCGAGCGAGTGGGCCTACCTTGTCGACCGGCAACTGCTGTAGACGCTCGAGATTGATAACGATCTTGGTAGCCGGTTCGCTGCCGGATGACACCCTGCCCTCGGGCAGCAGTTCGGGAACCGGAACCCCGTAGAAGTCGGCTAGCTCGGCCAGCTTCTGCACCGTGACCGCCCGATCGCCACGCTCGTAGGAACCGACCACCACAGCCTTCCAGCGGCCTGCTGACTTCTGCTCGACACCGTGCAGAGACAGACCCTGCTGCTGACGGATACCGCGCAGTTTGGACCCCAGTGCCTTGGCATAGTCGCCCATCTGGCCCCTTCTCCTTCTTCAGACCCCGACCAGTCAACGCCTTGGGGCGCCCCGCGAAAATCGGGATGATACGGAGAGTAATGCTGCGCTGAGTAATCCACCAGGTCAAGCCATCGGCAGCCGAAGACCGCGCAGAGTCACGCACACCACCCGGACGGGGCAGCGCTACCGCGGCTGGCAAACCCGCCCAAGTGGTCCAGTGATACTGTCCGGTCCGGGTCCTGGCGCCGGTCGGGGTCCGATGGCCGGCTCAGCCGGCGGTATCCACGACGTCCTTTAAGGCCCGTCCGGTGAGGCGGGGAAGGAGGTCAACCGTGTCGTTCCCCTCTGGGACGGGCGCGGTGGGTGAGGCAGGGCCACCACGGCAGCGTGAGCTGCTGTCGGCGGCCGAGGTCGCGCGCATCGTCGCCCGAATGGCGCATCAGATCATCGAGCGCACCGCGCCCGAGCCGGTGGTGATGGTCGGCATTCCCACCCGCGGTGTGCCGCTGGCGCACCGCTTGGCAGGCCGGATCCGGGAGTTCGGCGGACCTGCGCCGGCCGTCGGTAGGCTCGACGTCACGCTGTACCGGGATGACCTGCGGCGTCGACCAACCCGCCCGCTGCAGCCCACCGAGCTACCAGCTGGCGGCTTGGACGATGCGCTGGTCGTACTGGTCGACGATGTGCTGTACTCCGGGCGTACCGTGGCGGCCGCGCTCGACGCGCTGCGCGAGTACGGTCGCCCGCGGGCGGTGCAACTCGCCGTGTTGGTCGACCGCGGCCACCGTGAGCTGCCGATTCGCGCCGACTACGTGGGTAAGAATGTGCCGACCTCCCGGGACGAGGAGATCGGTGTGCTGCTCATGGAGACCGACCGCACCGATGCCGTCGTGCTGCGTGGTTACGATCGGGGCGCCTATGACCGGGGGCAGCGGTGAGGCATCTGCTGACCACCACAGACTTGCCACGTGAGACCGTCACCGCGCTGCTGGACACCGCCGAGGCGCTCAAGCAGTCGCTGCTGGGCCGGGAAGTGCGCAAACTGCCTACCCTGCGCGGGCGCACCGTCGTCACCTTGTTCTACGAGAGCTCCACGCGGACGCGGGCTTCGTTCGAGATCGCCGGCAAGTGGATGAGCGCCGATGTGGTGAACATCTCGGCGAGTGCCTCGGCGGTGGTCAAGGGAGAATCACTACGCGACACAGCGCTCACGCTGACCGCGATGGGCGCTGACTGCGTGGTGATCCGCCATCCCGCGTCGGGCGCGGCGCATCGCCTGGCCGGCTGGGTACCGGCCCACATCGTCAACGCCGGTGATGGCACCCACCAGCATCCCACGCAGGCGCTACTGGATGCCGCTACGCTCCGTGAGCGATTGGGGTACCTAAATGGGCGGACCGTCACCATCGTAGGCGATGTGCTGCATAGCCGGGTCGCCCGCTCGAATATCGAGCTCTTGATCACGCTGGGTGCCCGGATCCACCTTGTCGCTCCGCCAACCCTGCTGCCGTGGGATGTCGAGCATTGGGGCAGCGGACAGGATTCAACAGCGCGCGATTGGCCCGTCACGGTGGGGCACGATCTGGACGCGGCGTTGCCCGGCTCCGACGCGGTGATGATGCTGCGCGTGCAGTCCGAGCGGATGCAAGGCGGGTTCTTCCCGTCTGCCCGTGAATATGCGGTCAGTTACGGGCTCACCGAGGCGCGCCTGGGGTTGTTGCCCGAGCATGCGGTAGTGCTGCATCCCGGGCCGATGCTGCGCGGCATGGAGATCGCGCACTCGGTCGCCGACTCCCCCCGAGCCGCGATCACCGAACAGGTCCGAAACGGCGTGCACGTGCGGATGGCGGTGCTCTACTACCTGCTCGCGGCCCAAGATGATCAGGCACAGCCGGAGCAGGCATGACGACCCGGCCGTTGTTGCTGCGCGGGATCCGACCCTACGGCGCGGGTGACCCGGTGGACCTGCTGGTCCGTGACGGGGTGATCGCCGAGCTGAGTTCCGGGGTAGACGGCGCCGGCGCCGAGGTGATCGATGGCGGCGGGCTGGTGGCGCTGCCCGGACTGGTCGATCTGCATGCTCACCTGCGTGAGCCTGGCCGGGAGGATGCCGAGACGATCGCCACCGGGTCGGCCGCCGCGGCGCTGGGCGGCTACACCGCGGTGTTCGCGATGGCCAATACCGACCCGGTGGCCGACACCGCGGTGGTCGCCGAGTACGTGTACCGGCGCGGGCGCGAGGTCGGCCTCGTTGATGTGCACCCCGTCGGTGCGGTTACCGCCGGGTTGCGTGGCGAGCGGCTCGCCGAGTTGGGCGCCATGGCCGCCTCTGCGGCGGCGGTCCGGATGTTCTCCGATGACGGGTTGTGCGTGCACGACTCACTGTTGATGCGCCGGGCCTTGGAGTACGCCCGCGGGCTGGGGGGAGTGATCGCCCAGCATGCCGAGGATCCCCGGCTCACCGCCGGCGCGCAGGCGCACGAGGGACATCTTGCCGCCCGGCTGGGCCTGGCCGGGTGGCCGGTTGCCGCGGAGGAGTCGATCGTGGCGCGGGACTGCCTGCTTGCCCGGGACGCCGGCGCGGCGCTGCACATCTGCCACGCGTCCACCGCGGGCACGGTCGAGCTGTTGCGCTGGGCCAAGCAGCGCGACATCCGCGTCTCCGCCGAGGTCACCCCGCACCACCTGCTGCTCACCGACGAGCGCCTGTCCGGCTACGACCCGGTCAACAAGGTCAACCCGCCGCTGCGTACCGCGGCCGACACCGAGGCGCTGCGGGCCGCGTTGGCGGAGGGAATCGTGGACTGTGTGGCCACCGATCATGCCCCGCATGCTGCGCAGGACAAGGACTGCGAGTGGTCCGCAGCGCGGCCCGGCATGCTGGGTTTGCAGACTGCGCTGTCGGTGGTGCTGGCCACGATGGTGCGACCTGGTCTGTTGGATTGGCGGGGGG
>JBHELN010000117.1:0-13371 GCA_046263115.1 Pseudonocardiaceae bacterium
GTCGGTGTCCTGGGTTTCCGGGCCGGCCACCGAGATGAAGTAGCGCAGCGTGTCTGGGCCGAACTCGCGCAGGAAGTCCCCGACGTAAATGACCGTGCCGCGGGAGGTGGAAAACTTCGAGCCGCTCATGGTGAGGAACTCACTGGAGACGATCTCCGTGGGCAGGTTCAGGATGCCGAAGGCACCAGGCTCACCGCCCCGATCCCCGGCTCCGTTCTGGCCGAGCAGGGTCGCCGGCCAGATCACCGTGTGGAAGGTGATGTTGTCCTTGCCCATGAAGTAGTAGGAGCGCGCATCCGGGTCGTTCCACCACTGCTGCCAGGCATCGGGCTGCCCGATTCGATGCGCCCATTCCACCGACGCCGACAGGTAACCCATGCACGCGTCGAACCACACGTAAAACCGCTTCATCGGCGCGTCACGCCAGCCGTCCAGCGGCACCCGCACGCCCCAGTCCAGATCGCGGGTGATCGGGCGGGGGCGCAAATCGTCGAGCAGGTTCAGCGAGAACTTGAGCACGTTGGTCCGCCACTCGGTGCGGTTGGCCAACCAGGTACCCAGCGCGCCGGTGAACGCCGGCAGGTCGAGGAACAGGTGCTCGGTTTCCACGAACTGGGGGATCTCGCCGTTG
This sequence comes from Pseudonocardiaceae bacterium, assembly GCA_046263115.1. Lineage (GTDB taxonomy): Bacteria > Actinomycetota > Actinomycetes > Mycobacteriales > Pseudonocardiaceae. The sequence goes on from JBHELN010000117.1 coordinate 632, forward strand.
ATCCGGGACCGTGGATTGATCAAGTCAGCCGGATCGAGCTGGTTGCCGCAGTTGTCGCACTGATCGCCGCGGGCGCCGTCGTAGCCACAGATCGGGCAGGTGCCCTCGATGTACCGGTCGGGCAGGGTGCGTCCGGTGGACGGGCTGATGGCGCCGAGCGCGGTCTTTGTGAGGATATAGCCGTTGCGGTACAGCGCGAGGAACACGTCTTGCACCACCCGTTGGTGATTAGCCGTGGTGGTGCGGGTGAACAGGTCGTAGGACAGTCCCAGCCCCTGCAGGTCCCCCACGATCAACCGGTTGTACTTGTCGGCGAGCGCGCGGGGCGTGACGCCCTCGGCGTCTGCCTGGACCTGGATCGGGGTGCCGTTCTCATCGGTTCCCGAGACCATCAGCACCCGGTTGCCCGCCATCCGCTGGTAGCGCGAGAAGATGTCCGACGGGACACCGAAACCGGAGACGTGGCCGATGTGCCGCGGCCCATTGGCATAGGGCCAAGCGACGGCGGTGAGCACGGGTGCATTCATGGCGCCCAGCCTATGGTGCAGCCGCAACGCCGTTTCCCGGGGGATCAACGCCCAATCCGCTGTAGCCCACCCTGATGGACGACCGCAGTCTGGATGCAGAAGGCGGTAACCAGGCCTCGAATTACCGCGTTCTGCATCCAGACTGCGGTTTAGGTGCCGAACGCTGAGCCCAGCGAGGACCGCTCAGCGCGAAGATGACCGCGACCGGCCCGGCGGTCGCGGTCATCTCGCCCAGCCACAATCCCGTGCTCGCCCTGGTGGTGGCGGTCTCCGGCGGGGCGAAGTCGAAGATGGCGGTGTCCAGCACCGCGCCGGCGATCCTGGCGATCAGCTGCGCGGCCACGTAGCCGGCGCCGTGCCGGCCCGGTGGCGTGGCATCTGGCAGGTCGGCAGGCAGCTCCGCGGCGTACGAACGCATCGCCGCAGTGGCGACCGGTGAGCGCCTGTGTTGACTGGCCTTAGCGCCGGAGTGGGTTGGTGAGGGGTTGGCGATCGGGGTCGACAATGGTGGGTGGTCGGAACTCGACATGTCCGCCGCGGATGGTGATATCCCAACCGGTTGGTGTACTTGGTGATGGTGGGCCGGTATACAGGCAGCAGTTCTGCACTGAGGTCTCGCCGCCGTCGATCCAGTGCCGCGCGTGCAGTTCACCCACTGAATACGATGTCGAGGCGAGACTCAGCTGGAGAGGTGGCGCCAAAGGAACTCGTAGGCTAGGGCGGACATGAAGGCGGCTTGCTCGTTGTCGGCCGCGCCGCCGTGGCCGCCTTCGATGTTCTCGTAATAGGTCACGGGCAGGCCGTATTCGTGCATCCGGGCCACCAGCTTGCGGGCATGGCCCGGATGCACGCGGTCGTCACGGGTGGAAGTGGTCAGCAGCATCGGCGGATAGCGGCGGTCGCGGCGCAGCTGGTGGTACGGGGAGAAACGCAGCAGGTGTTCGCGGTCGGCCGGGTCGTCGGGGTCGCCGTACTCGGCCATCCACGAGGCACCGGCCAGCAGCGTGTGGTAGCGCAGCATGTCGAGCAGCGGAACCGCGGCAACGATGGCGCCGAACAACTCAGGGTAATGGGTGAGCATCACACCCATGAGCAGCCCGCCGTTGCTGCCGCCTTCGGCGCCGAGGCGAGCCGGTGTGGTGAGCCCGCGTGCAACGAGATCTCGGGCTACCGCGGCGAAATCCTCGTAGACCAGGTGACGGTTGTGCTTGAGGGTGGTGGAGTGCCAGTGCGGGCCGTACTCCCCACCACCGCGGATGTTGGCGCTGACGTAGCAGCCACCGCGGGCCAGCCAGGCGCGGCCCAGCGCACCGCGGTAGCTCGGTTGCAGGGATACCTCGAAGCCACCGTAGCCGTAGAGCAGGGTAGGCCAACCGCCGGCTGGCACCGCCGAATCAGGCGCCACCACGAAGTACGGGATCCGGGTGCCATCGTCAGAGGCCGCAAAGTGCTGGTCCACGGTGAAACCGGACGCATCGAAGAAGCTGGGTGCCTGCTTGAGCACGGCGGCCGGACCCTCACCGATCGAGCCGATGGCCAGTGTGGACGGGGTGAGGAAACCGTTAACGTCGACCAGGTACTTGTCGTCGACGTGCGAATCGGTCCCATGAGCGCTCGCGCTGGACAGCGGTGGTGTGCCGGCCAGCGGCTCGGCGCGCCAGTCCTCGGCCGGTGTCAGCACCGATAGGTGGCTGACCACGTCGCGCATCACCTCGAGAATCAGGTGGTGGCGCGTCCAGCTGTAGCCCGACAGTGAGGTGCGCTCGTCGGGGGTGAACAGCACCCGCATACCGGCGCAATCAGCGCCCCGAGCCATGAACTCGTCGAAGTCGGTTACCAACAGGCAACCCGCGGGGTAGGTCTGGCCGATCGTCCAGTCGCTGCGCAGCTCGATCAGCAGCCACTGCCGGTGCACGCCGATGATCGCGTCGTCCGGGACCTCGATGCGGCGCAGCCCCTCTCCGCAGCGCTGATACCACTCGCAGCGGTAGAACTCCAGCGCGCGCCGCACGAAGTCGCGTTCGAAGCCCTCGGTGTCGTCGTGGTAGGCGGACACGCTGATGTCGTCAGGTTTGCCCTCATACACCAGTTGCGCCTCCGTCAACGGCGTGCCGCGCCGCCATTGCCGGACGGTGCGCGGGTAGCCGCTGGTGGTGAGGGTCCCTGGGCCGAAGTCGGTGGCGACGTAGATGTGCTCGGCGTCGATCCAGTCCACCACGGATTTCGCCTCGGGCAGCACGAAACCATCGGGGATGAACTCGCGGCGCTCGGTGTCGAATTCCCGCACCACCGAAGCGTCTGCGCCACCCCGCGACAGCGAGATCAGCGCGTGCCGGTAGTCCGGCCGCAGGCACTGGGCGCCGCCGAACACCCAATTCTCGTCCTCGTCGCGGGCCAGCGCGTCGACGTCGAGGAGGATCTCCCAGTCCGGCGTCTCCTTGCGGTACTCCGCGAGCGTGGTTCGTCGCCATAGGCCGCGGGGGTGCTCGCGGTCACGCCAGAAGTTGTACCGGTGCTCGCGGCGCCGGGTGATGTACGGGATGCGGTCGGTCGAGTCGAGCACCTCCCGGATCTCGGCTCGCAGCGCCTCGAACCGGGTTCCGCCGGTCAGCTCCGCGACAGTGTCGGCGTTGCGCTCCCGGACCCAGGACAAGGCCCGCTCGCCGGTCACGTCCTCCAGCCACCGGTACGGATCATCCACGCTCATGGCGCCAGTTTGCTGCACGCTCGGCATTCCCGCGCTGCACACCCCGACATGGAGGTGTATCGGGCGGGTCAGGGAGCGGGCACGCCGGTGAGTCGGATGCCGGCGTGGGTCCGGTAGCGACGATTGACCGCGATCAGGTTGGCGGTTAGCGCCTCCACCTGGCCGGCGTTGCGCAGCCGGCCGCCGTACAGGCCGCGCACCCCCGGGATCGCGTTGGCCAGCGCCCGCACCTGGTCGACGACCGCTCGATCATCACCCAGGACCAACACGTCACAGTCCACTTGGGTGATCGACAGGTCGGCCAAGATCACCGCCGAGACGTGGTGAAACGCGGCGATCACCCGCGAGTCGGGCAGCAGCGCGGCGGCCCGTTGCGCAGCGCTGCCCTCCGCCACCCCGAGCGGGTAGGGTCCGCGCTCGTCGAAGCCCAGCGGGTTGACGCAGTCGATGACGATCTTGCCGGCGAGCGGTTCCCGCAGCGACGTGAGCAGGGTGTCGTGCCCGTCCCACGGCACCGCGACCAGCACGATGTCCGCTCGTGCCGCGCACCCGGCGTTATCGGTCCCGGTGACCACATCGGCGCCCAGACCGGCCCGCTGCGCCAATTCGCCGGCCGCCTTGATGGCCCGCCCGGCGTCCCTGGATCCGATCACCACCGGCAAGCCGGCCGCGACCCAACGCAACGCAAGACCGTTGCCCTGTGGCCCAGTGCCGCCCAGCACGCCGACGGTCGGTAGCGGGCCTTGGGCCACGACACCAGGGTACTGACTCACAAGCCCTCGACAGCCGCCTGGTACAGGTCGCGTTTGGAGACGCCGTAGGCGCTCGCGACCTCAGTCACGGCCTCTTTGAGCCGCTGGCCGGACGACACGCGCTCGTTCACCTCGTCGAGGAGTTCCGCCACATCCGGCGGACCGGGCGGCAACGCACCCGCCAGTACCACGGTGATCTCACCTCGCACCCCACCGGTTGCCCATTCGGCGAGCGCACCCAGTCCACCTCGGCGGATCTCCTCGTAGGGCTTGGTGAGCTCCCGGCACACCGCCGCGCAACGGTCGCCACCGAGGACCTCCGCGGCCTGGGCCAGCGTCGCCGCCAACCGGTGCGGCGACTCGAAGAACACGCAGGTGCGCTGCTCCTCGGCAAGACCGGCCAACCAGCGACGGCGCGCAACGTCCCGGCGCGGCGGGAAGCCCTCAAAGCAGAACCGGTCGCAGGGCAGCCCCGACACGGCCAGCGCGGTGGTCACCGCAGAAGGGCCGGGCAGGCAGGTCACCCGCAAGCCCTCCCGCACGCATGCGGCCACCAGCCGGAAACCCGGATCGGACACTGCGGGCATCCCTGCGTCGGTCACCACCAGCACCGTCGCGCCGCCGCGGATCTCCGCCAGCAACGCGGGGATGCGGGCCGCCTCCACCGCGTCGTAGTGCGAGACGATCCGACCGCTCACGGTCACCTGCAACGCCGCGACGAGCGCCCGCAACCGTCGAGTGTCCTCCGCGGCCACCACGTCGGCGCTGCCCAGCGCCGCCACCAAGCGGGGCGAGGCGTCGCGTGAGTTCCCCAGCGGAGTGGCGGCTAGGACCAGCACCCCACCAGCCGGCAACCCGGAACCTGCCACTGGCCCAACGGAGTCCGAGTTGCCTGGCACGAACCCGAGCCTACGATCGGGCCCGTGACGGTGGTCCGGGAGGCGAGTGCCGACCCCCAGGCGGCGCTGGCAGCGTCGACCGGGCCGGACGGTCGGCACATGCGGCTGGTACCGCGCCCGCTGACCGACCGGCTGCGGAGCTGGGTAGTCACGCTGAGCCTGACCCTGATCGCCGGCCTGGTGCGGCTGTGGAACCTGGGACTGCCCACCGATCGCGGTACTCCAGTGTTCGATGAGAAGCACTATGCGCCCCAGGCATGGCAGATGCTGCGCAACGGCGGGGTGGAGGACAACCCGGGTTACGAGCTGGTCGTGCACCCGCCGTTGGGCAAGCAGCTCATCGCGCTGGGCGAGGCGGTGCTGGGCTATGACGGCTGGGGCTGGCGGCTGTCCGCCGCGCTGGCCGGCACCGTGTGCGTGCTGCTGATCGTGCGGATCGTGCGGCGGATGACCCGATCGACGCTGCTGGGCGGCCTCGCCGGGGTACTGCTCATCGCCGACGGGGTCAGCCAGGTGCAGTCCCGCATCGGGATGCTCGACATCTTTCTCGCGATGTTCGTGCTCGCCGCGTTCGGCTGCCTGATCATCGACCGGGAACAGGTGCACCAGCGGCTGGCCACGGTGGTCCGGGAAGGCCGTATCGCCGGCACCGACTTCGGTCCCAGGTTGGGGGTGCGCTGGTGGCGCTTCGGCGCCGGGGTGCTGCTCGGGCTGGCCTGCGGCACGAAATGGTCCGGGGTGTACTACCTCGCCGCATTCGGGGTGATGAGCCTGGTGTGGGACGCCTGCGCGCGGCGCGCCGCCGGCGTCCGCCGGCCCTGGGCCGGCATGCTGATCCGGGATCTCGGGCCGGTGTCGTGGGCGCTGGCGGCGGTGCCCGTCGGCGCCTACCTGGCGACCTGGTGGGCCTGGTTCAGCAGCGAGGCGGCGATCGACCGGCACGTCGTGGGCAACCAGATTGGTGCCGGGGGCCCGTTTTCCTTCGTACCGGACGCGCTGCGGGGGTTGTGGTACTACAGCGCTGCGGTGCTCCGCTTCCACGAGAACCTGGTGACGCCCGCCCATCCGCACCCCTGGGAATCCAAGCCTTGGAGCTGGCCGATGGGGTTGCGGCCGATGCTCTACTACTACCAGTCCGGCGCCGGTGCCCCCGGCTGCGGGCGGCAGGACTGCGTGGCGACCGTGATGCTCATCGGCACGCCCGCACTGTGGTGGCTCACCCTGCCAGTGCTGGCGTGGGCGCTGTGGCGGGCCGCCAGCGGCCCCGACTGGCGCTACGCCGCCGCATTGACTGGCTACGCCGCCGGCTGGCTGCCTTGGTTCGGCAACATCGACCGCCAGATGTACTTCTTCTACATGACGCCGGCGGCGCCGTTTCTGGTGATCGCGGTGACGCTGGTGCTCGGCGAGATCCTCGGCCGGGCTGCCGACGGGGCCGAGCGGCGCGGGACCGGGCTGCTGGTGATCTCGCTGTACGTCGGGCTGGTGGTGGCGAACTTCATCTGGCTCTGGCCGATCCTCACCGGTGTCTCGATCACTCCGGAGCACTGGAACGCCGAGCTGTGGCTACCCTCCTGGCGCTGAACCGTCTCAGCTCTGCAGGTACAACGTGTCGTCCGAGACCGTGACCTCACGCCCGGCAAGCGATCGCTGCGCGGGGCCGTTCACGACCGAGCCGTCTGCGATGGCGAATTTGCTGCCGTGGCAGGGGCAGTCGATCGTGCCATCAGCGACCTTGTTCACCGTGCACCCCCGGTGGGTGCAGATGGCCGAGAACGCTTTGAACGTTCCCGGCGTGGGCTGGGTCACCACCACTTTGTCGCCGGCGAACACCTTGCCGCCACCGACAGGGATGTCGCTGGTGGACGCCAGCCGTTCACCGATAGGGGCGGAAGCCGAGGTTGTCGGAGGTGGGTGCGAGGCCGGAGGCGGCTGCTCGGCCGACGTCGAGGGCACCTGCGACGCAGGCGCCCCGCCCTGATTGCGGGTGCTGCTGCACGCGGCGAGCGCAGCCGACACAGCCAGCACCCCGGAACCGGCGACGACAGCGCGCCGGGTCAGGTCGGATCCAGGTCGGGGATCGTGGGACATCATCACTCCTACCAGAACACAGCCCCGACCGACTGAATACTATCACCGGTAGTGATGACACAAGATGATCTTACCTCGATCGATAGCCCCCATAAGGGTTCAGGCGACGCGGGCGCCTGCAGACGGGGTCACAGTCCTGATCCCGGTGATCCTGCATACGCGCGGGGCAACAGACCGAACCACTTCCCCACCCGAGACGAACGTTTCGCACCGGGAGGTGCTTATGAGCAACGCAGCCAACCACGCCACCGGCCGGGCTCGCGGAGCTCAGCCACAGAACCGGTACGTTGATCTGGCTCCCCAACACCTCCACTGGTCAGAACCCGGTCGCACCAAGCCGGTGCGGCGCAGCGTCGACCTGTCCCCGGCCTACCATGCCCGGCTGACCCAGTGGTGCGCCGAGGCCGCTGAGATCATCGGCACGCCCCGGGTGACCGGTCAGGACGCGATCCGTGCTCTGGTCGCTCGGCTGCTGATGGACGAGTCGCTCGCTCGCCGGATCCGGGACGACCTCAGCATGGACATCTGACGCCTCGACGTCGAACTCCACCGGACATCGTGAATAACGCCTAACCCGCGCCGCTATGGTGCACCGTCGACGACGGGAGGGCTCGAGTGAACGGCGGATTCCTGGTAGACGTGGCCGCGCTGGACCAGCTCATCACCTCACTGTCCGAAACCGCGGAACGGATGCATGCGGCCAATGACCGGTTGCGCGCAGCGTCGGCAGCTGACCTGGGTGGCGCCGACGTCGACCGTGCCGCCGCAGGCTTTCAAAGCCGGTGGGAATACGGCATCGGAAAGATCAGCCAGGCGGCCGAGAAGATGACCGACTCGCTGCGCCAGGCCAAAGGCCTCTACGACAATCCGGCGGCCCCAGAATAAGGCTCGGCGGAAGATCACACTCCGACCAGTCGTTGAGGATGCGGACAACGCGGACCGGCTCGTCCCATTCGTGGCTGAACGTTTGCTGGACTAATTCGCGATCAGCTTCATGGTCGTACGGCACTAGTGCGGTCGTCCTTGTCCTGTGCTGCCCGGTCTGGGTCGTAGCGCGGTGGTCACCGAGTCGCACCGTCGCTCCGCGCGAGATCGTTCCGGGGGTGGCAGCGTACGCCGTCTCCAGTTCGCGCCGGCTCCTCACTGCACTGCGGGCGCCCCCAGCTGCGCGCGGAGGAAACCTACCGTGGCGTCCCAGGCCTTGGCGGCCTGCTCCGGGTCATAGGTGCCGAGATGGTTCTCGTCGTTGAAGAAGGCGTGCCCGGCCGGGTAGAAGCGGAAGTCTGGGCGCCGCCCGGACTGCTTCTCGATGGTCGCCGCCAACTCGTGCACCGCCTCAGTGCTCTGAAAATCGTCCTGCTCGCCGAAGTGGCCCAGCACCGGAGCGGAGAGGTTTTCAAAGCTCGGGTACTGCTGGCTGAGGACTGCGTAGAACGGCACCGCGGCGCCGACCTTGTCGCCCTGCTGTGCAGCGAGCACCAGCACGAAGCCGCCGCCCATGCAGAAACCGACCGCGCCGACCTTCGAGCTGGTGACCGCGTCATGGGCCAGCAGGTAGTCCACTGCGCCACCCAGGTCGCGGGCCGCCTGCTCCACCGGAAGTTCCTGCATGAGCTTGCCCGCCTCATCGGCGTCGTGGGTGGTGGCACCGCCATACAGATCGGGAGCCAGGGCGACGAAGCCCTCAGCTGCCAGCCGGTTGGTCACATCGACGATGTGGCTGGTCAGGCCCCACCACTCCTGGATCACCACAACGCCCAGCCCCCGACCGCCCGCAGGCAACGCCAGGTACCCATGCGCAGTCCGCCCATTGCTCGCAAACGTCACTCTCTGCACTGGATTCTCCATACCTGAATCCCACCACACTCCGTCATCCATCGCGTTCTAGAGGATGCGGTGGCCGGTTTCAGTGGTGGAGTAGCCGGCGAGGGCTTGGATGGCGGCGTGGAAGATCGGGTCCGCCAGAAGGGTCCAGAGGGGGGCGAGCAGCGCGGAATCATGGGTCTCCCGAGTGAGCACGAGGTCGTAGGGCTCCCGCGCGACGGGCACGAAGTCCAACCCGTGCGCCCGCGCGGCGGCGAGGATGCCCAGTCCGGCGTCCGCCCGCCCGGCGGCCACCGCCGCCGCGACGGCGAGGTGAGTGCGCTCCTCGCGGCGGTAGCCGCCCACCTCGTGGGGCTTGATACCCCGGCGGCGCAGCTCGTAGTCGAGCAACACCCGGGTCCCCGCCTCCGGTTGCCGGTTGACGTAACGCAGCCCCGGGCGGCGCAGGTCCGCGATACCCGTGATCTCCAGCGGGTTACCCGGCGCGACGATCAGCCCTTGTTCGCGGTGCACCAGGCGGACCACGGTGACATCGACGTCGCCGAGCACCCGCGGCAGGTAGGGCAGGGTGTACTCGCCGGTGTCCGGGTCGAGCAGATGCGCGCCGGCCAAGTGACACAGACCGTCGCGCAGTGCGGGTAGCCCAGCCAGCGAGCCGACGGTGGACGAGGCGAGCGTCACGGCCGGGTCTTTGCCGCGCAACGCCGACGCGGCCAGGTCGAGCACCAGGTCGTGCGAGCCGATGGCCACGATGGTGCGGCCGATCTCATCCAGCCCGCGCAGTAGCTGCACCTGGATATCGGTGCCGGCGTGCTGGCCGTCCTGCCCGACCGGGACGACCGCCAGCCCGTCGGCGCGCACCAGCGAGGTCAGCGCCCCGGCACCGCGTGGCAGCGGCGTGGCCACCAGCCGCCCGCCAACCCTGCCCAGCCGGAGCCGCACCCAATCGTCCTTGCTGATCGGAGAGACCAGGTTGCGCGCGAGCGTGGCCTGCGTCGTGGGCCGCGTCATCGTTGTGGTGCCTTGAAGAGCCGCCAACAACGGCGCAGCGAACAGCTCGAAGCTCAGCGCAGCCGAGACCGGGTACCCGGGTGCACCGAGCACGGCGGTGCTACCCACGGTTCCCAGCACCACAGGGTGCCCCGGACGCACCGCCACGCCGTGCACGGCCAGGGTGCCCACCCGGGCCACCACCGAGGCAGTGTGGTCACTGCGACCGCCGCTGGAACCGGCGATGATCATTATCAGGTCGGCGTGCTGCGCGGCGGCGAGCAGCGCCGCGGCGATCCGCTCCGGATCGTCCGGCTCGATGGGCAGCGGCAGCACCGCGCAGCCATGTTCACCGGCCTGCCCGGCGAGCATCAGCGAGTTGGTATCCGGAATCTCCCCAATCTGGGGTTCGCCGCCCAACGGCCGGATCTCATCGCCGGTGGGCAGCACCGCGACGACGGGGCGGCGGCGGACCAGGATCTCGGTCACCCCGGCGGCGGCTGCTGCGGCGACATCGACCGCGCGCAGCCGGTGCCCGGGCGCCAACAGCAACTCACCGGCCGCGACATCTTCGCCGATGGAACGGACGTGCTGGTAAGGCGACACGGCCGAGACCAGCTCAGCGCCGTTGGCGACCGGGCGGACATGCTCACGCATCACCACCGCGTCCCGCCCCTCCGGGAGCGGATCGCCGGTGTCTATAAGGTCGAAGTCGGTCAGCGTAAGCGGGACGGTGGCGCTGGCACCGGCGGTGTCCGCCGCACGTACCGCGATGCCGTCCATCCCAGCTGAATCGAACGCGGGCGAGGAGCGCCGCGCCCACAGCGGCTCCGCGGTGACCCGGCCGATCGCCTCCGCGAGTCCCAGCCGCTCGGTACCCACCCGTTCCGGGCAGCCCGCAGCGGCACAGGCCAGGCGCCACACGTCGAACGCCTGGGCTGCCGGGAGATCACGCACGAGCGCACGGTACCCGGAACTCAGTCGGTCAGGACTGCGCTCCGGTCCCGGCGAACCGGCCGTTCTGGCTGGGGCCGTGCGATGGCTCAGCGGGGTGGTGGAGGTAGTAGAGATGGGCGTACTGGTTGCTCTTCCTCAAGAGCTGATCGTGGGTGCCGGTTTCGGTGATGCGGCCGTGCTCGATGTAAATGATCTGATCGGCATCGGTGACGGTGAGCAGATTATGGGAAATGATGATGGTGGTGCGCCCGGTCATGAGCCGGCGTAGCGGAACGAGGATCCGCTGGGCGGCGTCGGCATCCAGGCTGGTGGTGGGCTCGTCCAGCAGCAGGATTGGCGCATCGCGAACCATCGCGCGGGCGATCGCGATGCGTTGGCGTTGCCCGCCGGACAGCAGCCGGCCGCGTTGCCCCACGCGGGTCTGGTAGCCCTCGGGCAGCGCTTCGATGAACTCGTGCGCATCGGCGGCTTTCGCGGCGGTAATGAGTTCGTCTTCGGTCGCCTCGGGGCGGCCGGCCCGGATGTTCTCGGCGATGGTGCCGTCCAGCAGCAGCGTCTCCTGCAGCACGATCGCGATATTGGCGCGCAGCTCGTCGGGATCAAGCTCGCGTAGATCCTGGCCGTCGAGAGTGATCCTGCCGGTGGTCGGATCGTAAAACCGCAGCAACAGTTTGAGCAGGGTGGTTTTGCCCGCGCCGCTGGCACCCACGATGGCGGTGGTCTGGCCGGGTTGAGCGGTGAAGCTGACGTGCTTGAGGACCTCGGTTGGGGTGTGCGGGTAGGTGAAGCTGACCTGCTCCAGTCGTAGCTGCCCGCGGGCTCTGCCGATCGGGACGGGGTGCTCGGGCGCGGTCACGCTGGGTTGCTCGTCGAGCAGTTCGATGATCCGCTCGGCGGCCGCGGCGGCGGCGAACAGGGAGGTGGACAGCGCGCCCAGCCCCTGCACCGGCCCGTACAGCTGGGAGAGGAATACCAGGAAAGCCAGCAGCCCACCCAGCGTGATATTCCCGGCGGTCAGTTCCCAAATTCCCACCCCGAGGATGGTCAGCACGCCGAGCACCTGAATCAGATCCACCAGGGGCGAAAACATTGCGCCCAGCCGGGTGGCTGCCAGCTCGGCGTTCACGCTGCCGATGCTCTGCGCGGCGAAGCGGTCCAGCTCGGCGCCCTCGCGACCATAAGCCTGGATCAAGGTGGCGTTACCGAGACTCTCCTCCGCGACCACGCCGATCGATCCCGCGCGCCGGCGGACCTCCCGAGAAGCGATCTTGATGCGCCGGGCGAATATCCGCGCGGCGAGCCAGAACACCGGTACCGCAATCATCGACGCCAACGCAAGGCGCCAGTCCAGGAAAAACAGCACCGTGGCGAATACCAGGATCTTGAACACATTAGCGATGAGCCCGATGACTCCGGAGAGCACCACGCTTTCGATTGCGGCTACATCGCCGATAAGCCTTGACAGCAGATCACCCAGGGGACGGCGATCGAAGAAGCTCACCGACAGGGTGTGCAGATGCGCGAACACCCGAGTGCGCATGCGGTGCAGAAAATTCTCCCCGATCCACGCGCCGAGATACGTTCCGAAGAAGCCTAACGCCCCCACCAGGAGCGTGATACCGATGAACGCCGCGGCAACCGGTGGGAACGCGGTGAAATCCCGCGGCGTCAGCACCTTGTCGACCAGCACTTTGAACAGCAGGATTGCGCCGGTGTCCACCAGAGGGGTTACGATGATCAACAGGAGGCTTACCCACAGCCACCGCCAGAACGGCCGTGCATCGGGCCAGAACCGCCGGAAGACCTCCCGCAGGCTCGCCGCCGGTGCCGCCTCGACCAGACCGCCGTCAGGCGAGGCCGGACGCACCAACGACCGCAGCATCTCCCACACAGCTGCTCCACTCTCTCGGTCCGGCTGCCGACTCTACTCTGGCCGCGATCGTGCCGCGTCGGATTGTGAACACGGCGAAGCGGTGGCCCTTACCCAATAGGG
>JBHELN010000118.1:0-10698 GCA_046263115.1 Pseudonocardiaceae bacterium
CATCAATACCGGCGTGGCCGATGGCAGCCTGGGTCAGCAGGCCGCAGCCGCAGGCCGATCCCGCACGGTGCTGGCGGCCACGATCGAAGGCGAATGACAGACAAACAGACGGGGTCCAAAGACGTCGCGGGCGCCGGCCAGCGTCGCCCCAGCACCAATGCGGTTGCCGGTCAAGATGACCGCACCATCGCTCGACCATAAGTGGAACGCACGGCGAGGGTCGGCAGTGCGCTCGGGGATCAGTCCCGCAGCTAACATGCGTTCTCTCCTTCACTGCAGTGCCGCCGCAGCGGTCGCGCCGGGACGTCCCCACGGAAAGCCGGCCAGCCCCCTCACCAGACCGCGCGGCACAGACCGCCCACGGCACTTCCTAGATCACGGTCTGCGGCTCTCGCTAACAAGCTGCCGGACGACGGCACTGGCCCACCACGCCACAACGTAAATACGACAAAGCGACGCTATGGCTCCATAACAACACCGCAACAGCGAAAAATCTAGGCCTAAACCACCGCACCTGCGGACGATCTGCGAACGCGTGACCGGAAGCCTGCGCCGCGAGCTGCTCGATAGGGTTGTGGTAGCCAACGAACGCCACCTACGTCAGATCATTACGATCGACCTGCACCTGCCCTAATCGCTAGAGATGCGGCCAAGCGCGCAAGGGCGGCTCCGCGGCAGGGCGTCAGGGGTGGCGTCGGGGCAACGGAACCCGCATCAAATCCTCGGCGACGACGATCTCCCCGTCGAAGACCGCGGCGGCCTCCTCGTGGAAGCGCGCAGGTTCGCAGTAGCGGTGCGAGAAGTGGCTGAGCACCAGCCGGCGCACCCCGCAGTCCGCCGCGACACGCCCCGCCTGCGCCGCCGTCAGGTGCCCGTACTCGTCAGCGAGCGCGGCGTCCTCGGTGAGGAAAGTGGATTCGATCAACAGCAGGTCAGCACCGCCGGCCAGGGCATACACCCCCTCGCACAGCCGGGTATCCATCACGATCGCGAAACGCTGCCCTCGCCGCGGCACGCTGACCTGATCGAGGGAAACTTCCCGCCCGCCGATCCGTAGCATGCCAATGCGCTGCAGTTGGCCGACTTGGGGACCGGCCAGGCCGAACTGGGCTAACAGCTCGGGCACCATACGCCGGCCGTCCGGTTCGACAAGCCGGTAACCGAACGACTCGACAGGATGGTCCAGCCGGCGAGCGTGCAGTACACCGGTCGGGAGGTCGGCCAATGGACCGTCCCGCTCCACCGGTTCCTCGCGCAAGTCGGCGAGCTCGGTGAACGCACTGGCATGGCGCAACCGGTGAAAAAAAGCGCGACCCGACGCCGGGTAATGGGCAGTGACGGTGTGCGCCACACGGTCCAACGATAGCCGTTGCACGATGCCGGGTAGGCCCAGGCAGTGATCACCGTGGAAGTGCGTCAGGCAGATTCGGGTAATGGCGCTGCTGGGCACGCCGGCCAGCAGCAGCTGCCGCTGGGTGCCCTCGCCCGGGTCGAACAGCACACCCTGCCCATCCCAGCGCAGCAGATACCCGTTGTGGTTGCGCCTGCGGGACGGCGCTTGGCTGGCGGTTCCCAGTACCACCAGCTCACGGACAGACATCGACCCACCATAGGACGGTCACTCGGCCTCAATGCGTACATCGTGCCAGAACGCCACGTGATTTTTGATCTTGCGGGCCAGCGGGCTGGGCTTCGGGTAATACCACGCCGCGTCGGGGTTGGCTGTGCCGTCGACGACGACCGTGTAGTAGCGGGCCCGACCCTTCCACCGACACCTTGTCGTGGTCGGCGAGTCCTCGAAATACTCCCGACGCAGCGATTCCGCGGGAAAGTAGTGGCTGCCCTCCAGCCGCACCGTTTGTGGTGTCTCGGCCAGTACCGCACCGTTCCAGACCGCTCGAATCATCTACCCTTCCCTTTCCGCGAGGAGGCCGGATATGCAGCAGCGACTGGACCGGATATCGGGCCGGCGGCGGCTGCGGCATCGTGACGCCGCCCGGGACCAGGCGATGCTGCCGGATCCGTCGCTGCCGGCCGGTACGGACCGGATCCCCGCGATCCGCCACATCGTGTTGTTGATGATGGAAAATCACTCGTTCGACAACTACTTGGGCACCCTGGGCCTTGGTGACGGGCTGCCCAATCCCCCGCCAGTGAACCGGCGTCACGACGGCACCTCGGTGCCCGCCCACCACTTCCCCACCACCGGCCAGACCGCGAACATTCCGTCCCAGAGTTGGCGCGCCAGTCACCAGCAGTTCGACCAGGGCCGCAATGACGGATTCGTGAGCAGCATCCAAGACATCGCGCCCCACGCCGACGCGAGCCTGGGGATGGGCTACTGGACCGCCGCGGACCTCCCGTTCTACGCAGGATTGGCCGGTACCTTTCCGCTGGCCGACCGCTGGTTCTGCTCCTGCCTGGGCCCGACGTTTCCCAACAGGCGCTTCCTCATCGCGGCGACCG
Source organism: Pseudonocardiaceae bacterium (assembly GCA_046263115.1). Classification (GTDB taxonomy): domain Bacteria; phylum Actinomycetota; class Actinomycetes; order Mycobacteriales; family Pseudonocardiaceae. The sequence goes on from JBHELN010000118.1 coordinate 2,467, forward strand.
CACACGGCCTGATCGACGACGCGATCGCCGGCATCGTCGACTACCCGCGGTCGGGAACGATCTTCGACCTGCTCAACAGCTACGGCATCCGGTGGGTCAACTACCACCATGTCCCCGCGCTACGGCTGATCGGTACCCGACTCGCTGGCACGGCCGCGATCCGTGGCGTTCGGTCCCTGAAGCTGATGTGGCGGCGGCTGCTGTCTGGTGTCGAGGCCCACGTGCGCGGGGAGATCCAATGCACGGCGAACTTGTACCCGCTGGGGCTGGCGCGCACGATTGGCCACCTACGCCATATCAATCGGTTCTTTTACCATGCGGCGGCGGGCACGCTGCCGCCGGTGAGCATCGTGGACCCGGACTTCGAGCGGTATTCGGAGGAGAACCCGCAGGATATCCGCCTCGGGGAGGGATTCGCCGCGGCGGTCATCAACGCGGTCATGCTCGGCAGGGGCTGGCCGCATACGCTGCTCATCTGGCTCTATGACGAACACGGCGGATACTACGATCACGTGCCGCCACCACCAGCGGTGGAACCCGACGGCGTGCTGCCGCACAGCCTGGGAGCCACGCCAGGGCCGCTGCGATAGCTGGTGAAGCACTCCGGGCTGTGGCCAGGGCTGCACGCGCTGGACTCGCGCGACGGGCGTTATGACCGTTACGGATTTCGCGTGCCCGCCGTCGTCGTCTGCCCCTACGCCAAACGGGACTACGTGTCCTCGTTGGTGTTCGACCACACTTCCGCGCTCAAGCTCATCGAGGAGAAGTGGAACCTGCCGCCGTTGACCCGTCGGGATGCCGTCGCGGTGGCGCCGTGGGATCTGATCGACTTATCCGTCCCCCCGCCCTTCCTCACCCCACCGGCACTGCCTCTACCCGCGATGCCCTGGCGACACTAACCTCGCGAGCTGGTGGTTTGACCGTGCTGGGTCGGGTATCCGGTGTCCATGGTGAGCGTGGCGCGGCTGGCCGCAGCTCGCGGCGGGAGACGGCAGCGATGACGGTTCCGGTCATCATCGAATCCAAAGGCGGCGCGCTGGCCGGCGACCTCACCGTTCCCGATCATCCGATGGGCATAGTGGTTTTCGCCCATGGTTCGGGCAGCTCGCGGCACAGCACGCGCAACCGTGCAGTTGCCGAGATCCTGCAGGGCAGCGGCTTCGCCACGCTGCTGCTGGATCTGTTGACCGAGGCGGAAGACCGAGTCGACGCCCGCACCCGGCAGTTGCGCTTCGATATCGATCTGCTGGCCGATCGGGTGAGTACCGCGGTGGAGCAGATTCGGGAACAGGCCGCCGTCCGAGGTCTCCCGGTAGGGTTGTTCGGCGCCAGCACTGGGGCCGCTGCCGCGTTGGTCGCGGCCGCCCACGACCACTCGATCCGGGCCGTGGTGTCACGGGGTGGTCGACCTGATCTCGCCGGCGCTGCCCTGGACCGGGTACACGCACCGACGTTGCTCATCGTCGGAAGCCGGGATGCGCAGGTTCTCGACCTCAACCGGCAGGCCGCCCTGCAGTTGCGTGCGCCGAGCTGGATCGAGGTAGTCCAGGGAGCAACTCACCTGTTCGAAGAGCCCGGCGCGCTGGAGGAAGTGGCACAACTGGCCGCCGGCTGGTTGCGCGACCATCTGCCTGGATGAACCGATCCTGCTGCCGGCCGAACTGCCGTGCGCCGCACTGTATAGCAGTGATTAACGCCATGTGAAGAAAAGAAAGAATTCGCTGGGAGTTTGAGGGGAGCTGACTGGGAACTGGCTGCGCTTCTTGCGCCCGACGCTTTGCAGCGTTTGTCTGAAGTGGGTCTTTGGCGCCGTAGTGAGGTGGGTGAGCGGATGAGGCTGGCAGAAGCCCTGCTGATCGCGCTACGCGCGTTGCGCGCCTACCGGCTGCGTTCCATGCTGACCATGCTGGGCCTGATCATCGGAGTGTCGGCGGTGATCCTGCTGACCGCCTGCGGTCAAGGCGTGCAGAACTCGGTCGATGTGCGCATCGAACCGGTAGCCAACAACATCACTATCGTGCCTAAGGCCGCCGATGTCCCCGGGGGGCCGCCCGCGCAGAGCCTGACCGACGCCGACATCTCCGCACTGCGCGCTGCACCCGACGTCGCCACCGTCACTCCAGCGGTCACCAGCGCAGCCAGCGGTAGCGGCACCGGAACGCTGATCCAGACCCACACCACCGCGTTTCTGTCGGCGAACATCATCGGCACCACGGAGAGCTGGGCCACGACGAACAACCGGGACGTCACAGCGGGATCGTTTTTCGACGCGGCGCAGGCCCACTCCGCCGCCAGGGTGGTCGTGCTGGGCCCCACCGTGGCAACCACGCTGTTCGGTCATGACACCGGGGCCGCACTGGACCAGGCAGTCCAGATCAACCATGCACCGTTCAAGGTCATCGGTGTGATGCAAAGCTACGGTCAGCAGCTGGACAACACCGCGGTCATGCCGTTGACAACCGCTCGCCGCTACGTCGTCGGCTACGGTATCGGCGTCGGCGACAAGCTCAACCAGATCACCGTGCAAGCACCCCAGCAGACCGCCGTGCCCGCCGCCATGGCGGAGATAACCCGCATCCTTGACGCTCGCCATCACATCACCGACCCACGGCTGCGGGACTTCCAAGTTCAATCTCTGGGAGCCCGGCTTCGAAGCTTCAACCAGATCGTGTACCTGCTGACCACGTTCACCCCAGCTGTCGCGGCGATCTCCCTGCTGGTAGGCGCCATAGGGGTGCTGAACATCATGCTGGTCTCGGTCACCGATCGAACCCGGGAGATCGGCTTGCGCAAAGCCGTCGGCGCCACCCGCGGCGCCATCCTCAAGCAGTTTTTGGTGGAGTCCACCATGCTGGCCGGGCTCGGTGGCGTAGTCGGCGTCGGCGTCGGCGTCGGGCTGGCCATTCTGGTCCGCTTTGTCGCTCCATCCGTGGCCCCGTCGTCCGGCATCTTCGCCGGGTTCGCTCCCGTCTTGTCCGTGCTGCCGGTGAGTGTGTCGTTCGCGATGAGCCTTGCGATCGGGGTCGTCGCCGGCTGTTACCCGGCCTACCGTGCCGCGCGGCTACGCCCCATCGCAGCGCTCAGATTCGAATAGCCCCAGGTTCGAAAAACTACAGTCGGCGCAAAGATCAAGCTGACGGCTGCGACACCCGCACCACTCGCGCCTCACGCCGGCCGGTCGGGGTGGACCAGTCGATGTCCTGGCCGGCAGATCGGCCAAGCAGCGCGAGACCGAGCGGGCTGTCCGCCGTCACCACCGTCGCGTCGTCCGCGTTCACGACTGTACCCACGCGGAGCTCATCGGTGGTCCCGTCCTCGTAGCGCAGGGTCACGATACTGCCGACCCCCACTTGGTCGGACGACCTCGGCGGGTCGATATCGGCACCGTCGGCCAGCAGCCGGATGACCTCATCGATTCGCCTGTCGATCGACTGCAATTCGGACAACCGCTCGATCGCGTCGGCTTGATCTGCGCGGTCGCCGGGGAAATCATCGCTGGCGAGGCCATCAGCGAATTCGCGCCGGCGACTCCGAAGGACCTCGAGTTCCTCAGTCAGCGCCCGCCGCGCATGATCCGACGAAGTGGTGTCAGTCATCTTCACACCTCCCTGCGGTGCCCATCTGCACACCTCCCTGCGGTGCCGCCGATCACGTCGTGCGCCCGGGCCGGCTCCAGCTGCGAACGTCGTCGGCGTGATCCCGCGCTGCATCGGCCAGCGCCTGATCCGTCAGGGGATCCTCGGCCAGGCTCGCGGCGACTTCCGGGTCGCCCATCGGCGACTCGTCGTCTACCGGCTCGATGCTCATATCGAGTTCGTGTACGGCGGCTTCCTCTGCGGACGCGGCACCACCATCGATACCCACGTCGATGCCGTCCATGGCGTCCGGCGTATGCCCTGCGGCATCGGCGGCGGCGAGCGCGATCCGCCCGGAGCGATCCACGTCCACGGGCATCCATTCCGGTTGCTCACGGCGCAACCGTTGGTCGACCGATTCCCCGGCACGCTGGCCGGCGGCGGTGACCACGTCGTCGTCAAGGCCGTACGGGCGATCCGGCGGGATGTAGCCGGCGTCCAGCGGATCGGTTCCCGGCGGTCCTACCAGGGTCTCCGCGCTGTCGTCCTGAACCGCCTCCGCGAGGTCGGCAGCCTCAGGCTGCTTCTCGTAGTCATGCTGCGCCATCGCGCTGCTCCCTCAACGTTGCCTGCCCGGATAGTGCGGCCGCTGGCCATTCGTCAAAAACCTTCCCGGTGCCGCCCGGACTCCAAACACGGGCGCGGAATTTCCCGCGCCCGTGTCTGTGCCGGCAGCCTTGCTGTCGCCGAGTTCGACGGCAGCGCTGTTGGATGGAGTGAGCACCGCACTCCTGCCGAACTCGGCGACTACACCACGCGGCTGGGCCACCGGGCGCAGTGCCCCGCAGGACAGCGCAACGCCTCGGCGCCCGCCACTGTTCGGGTTCTACTCCGGGGTCTTCACGACGCCGATCAGGTGGCCCTCCGGATCCTGGAACAAGCCGATTTCAATGTCTTCCATGACCTTCTCCGGGCCCATCATCCGGGACCCGCCAAGGCTTTCTGCCTGGGCCAGGGCGGCCTCGACATCGGGAACCCCTACGTAGAAGGTCACATGACCGGGGTAACCCTCCGGTCCCACACCGATGCCGCCGCCGATTCCGGGCCCATCGCCGGCGGACACGATCCCGTAGTTCATCGGGTTGTCGCTGTCGATCTTCCACCCGAACAGGTCCGAGTAGAACGACCGCAGCCCAGCGGCGTCCTTACCAATGACCTCGAAGTGCACTACCGGACGTCCCATGGTTTCTCCTTTCACGATGGTCTCCACTATGACGCCGGCCTCGCTCAAAACTCATCGCGGTCAGGCGTTGGTCGGGACGATGACCCGGCCCCGCGGCGTCAGCGACACCGGGATCAGCTTGAGATTCGCCACCGCGAGGGGGATCCCGATGATCGTCACGGCCAGCGCGATAGCTGTTACCACATGCGCTATGGCGAGCCACAAACCGGCGAAGATGATCCAGATGACGTTGCCGATCAGCGACGGCGCGCCGGCGTCACTGCGCCGCACGATGGTGCGGCCGAAGGGCCACAATGCGAAGTTCGCGATCCGGAAAGAGGCCAAGCCGAACGGAATCGTGATGATCAGTAGGCAGCACACGACTCCGGCGAGCAGGTACCCCAGCGCCATCCACAGGCCACACAACAGCAACCAGATGATGTTGAGCAGCGTCCGCACCTCATCAATCCTGTCAGCATCCGCTCTATTTGGGGGGCGGCGAGCAGATGATCCTGGTGGCGAGGCTTTCGGTGATACCGAGCCGCGGAGTGTTCTCGCGGGCGCGGTCTGCGATCTGCCGCGGACTCAGGCCCATACCATGGTAGAGGCGCACGACCTTCTCCTGCTCAGGCGTCCACGGCCGTCGAGCAGGTAGCCTCCGATTCGACGAAGTGCGCGGCTCGCGTCGCCGAGGCGGTATTTCCGTTCCTGGAGTCCGGTAGTTGATACCGAGACCGCTGTCCTTCTTGGCGAACTCGCCGGACTCCGCGCGCCGCCTGATCTCTTCTTGATCACCGACGATGAAGGTATCAGCACTCTTGTTCAGCCCTATCGCGGTGATCGTCAAGCCTTGGTGATGCTTGACTTGGCATTGCTTCTTGGTGCAGTACTGGTAACCCAGCTCGGCGCGTTCGGCAAGCAGTTCGTCGCCGCACTCGATGCATTTCACCTACGGTATCAACCGTTTGAGGTACTGAGAAAATCCAGCGGTAGGGGTGCGCGCTGGTTAGCTCTTGTCGCGCTCGCGGGCCTTGCGGGTCTCCCGATTGCTGGCCTTGCGCAGCGCGTCGACCAATTCGCTCTTGTTCATCGAGGAGCGGCCGCGGACCCCGAGCTTGCGGGCCTGGTCGAGCAGTTCCTGCTTGCTGGCGTTTGCGTTGACCCCGCCAGCGGTCTTACCGCCGGGTGGCTTTCCGCTCTTGGGATCAACCCCGCCTTCGGCGCGCTCGTCCGATGGGCCCTTGCCGTTCTTAGGCTCCCAGTGGTCGCCGACTTTCTGGTGGGTGTGCTTGAGCGCCGCATACGCGGTGCGGTGCGCGCGTTCGCCCTCTCCGTAACTCTCCACTGCCGAGTCGTGCGCCTTCGACCAGGTCCGTTTTGCCTTGCCTGGAGAGCGTTGCAGCGTGCTGGGCATCTCGTCCTTGGCCGGCACCGGCCTCACCTCCTGCTGTTTGCACTGTCACCCGCAGGAATACCCGGCTGGCGGCGAGTTGACACAGCTGCCGGCGCCGGACCTAGCCGGCGCGTCCGCAGGCCGCGACGATGGCCATGCTCGGGAACCAGCGCCCCGGCTCAGCGAGCAGCCTGTCCCATTCATCGATGCGCTTCGGGCTGATTCCCTCTGCTATCACGAGGTCCCGAGCCTGCGCGAGGCTGAGCCGCCAGAACTCGGACTGCACGCAGCCACCTTCGTACAGTGAGGCGTCGCACTCAGTCCAGACGTCCCGAAACCCTCGGCGATGCAGCTCGTGGGGGAGTTGCCGCGCCCAGTCCTTCGCCATCCCAGCCCGGACAGCGCTACCGAGGAAGGCCTCGAACACCTCGGCGTACAGGCCGGTGCCCACTGCCGCAATCGGGAAGTGGTCGGCGTCCTCGAGCAGCAGTACGCCGCCGGGGCGCAGGGCGCCCAGCAGCTGGTCCAGAATCTGCTGCCGCTGGGGGATGTGCATGAGCAGCGCTCGGGCGTGGACCAGGTCGAAGCTGTGCCGGGGGAGATCGTCGGTGCGCAGGTCCATACGCTGCACATCGAGATTTGGCTCGTCGAGCTGATCGAGGAAACGAGTGTCCAGATCGACAGCGAGCACCCGGCCGTCGGGACCGACCTGGGCGCACAGCCACCGGGCGATCGAGCCCACACCGGCGCCCGCCTCCAGGCAGCGCCAGCCGGGCTGAATGCCGACACGGCACAGCCGGCGGATCGTGTCTGGGTCGAAGCACTGCTCGAGCAGGGTGAGCCGGCGCTGGGCATGCTCCCAGGCGTTGTCGAAAAGGTAACGCTGCGGCGCTGGCAGGTCAGTGGTGGCAATCATTAATCTCCCCCTGTGCATCGGCTCATTAAGAAGAGTCGATGCGCGCCCTCGCTGATACCTCGCTGCCCGCAGCCGGGTCAGCGGGCAAGCCAACGGCTCCACAATCCGATCACGCGATGCCATCGCCAGGGTTTACTCCAGGGAGCGGCTGGCCAATCCTGACGAGCGCCCGGGGGGTGTCCCACGGAACATCCGTGGGACACCCCCCGGGTGACAGCGTCCTCGTCAGGCAGCCTCGACCGCCTTGGGCTCGCCGCCCGCAGTGATCTCGATCTTGCGCGCCTTGGCCTTCTCGGCGACCGGAATGTGCAGGGTCAGCACCCCTGTGTCGTACCGAGCCTCGACGTGGTCGAGGTCCAGGGTGTCGCTGAGGAACAGCTGCCGGCTGAACGTCCCGAGGGGCCGCTCGTTGGCCTGCAGTTCGATGTCTTCGCCGTAGGTCGGCTTGCGCTCGGCCTTAACGGTGAGCACGTTGCGCTCGACGTTGATGTCAATCGAGGACGGGTCTACCCCGGGCAGGTCGAAATGCACGATGAACTGCCCGTCCTGGCGGTAGGCGTCCATCGGCATGATCGCCGGGTGCGACCTGGTGCCGTTGGTGCCGAACACGGCTTGGGCCAGCCGGTCCAGCTCCCGGAACGGGTCGGTACGCATCAGCATCGTGGTTCTCCCTCCTAGGCGTCGTCACGACGCGATCTCTAGGCACTGCGGTGGTGAAGCAGTGTCACTAGTGCCAACGTGCACCGCCATGAAACTGTTCCCGCTCAAGCATTCTTGTTGACACCGAATGGCTCAAGGTACGCCTACATGGTCGGAGTACGGCATCGAGAGGCCTGGTTCCCGGTCGGCGCGGCACCGCATCGTCGCAATGCAAACCTGGTGTGGCCACTGTAGGATCATGACGATCAGCACCAGGAGAACCGGTGATCCAACCACGGCGCAGACCCAGCAGGCTCGACGACGACGACTACCCGGCCTACACCACCGGGTTGGCTGCTGAGCTGCTCGGCGTCCAACCGGCCTTCCTGCGCAGCCTCGATGCAGCGGGGCTGCTCACGCCGAATCGCTCGGCAGGCGGCCAGCGCCGCTACTCGCGCGCCGAGCTGGCACTGGCCCTGCGGGTGCG